>CAZOLY010000146.1:0-8402 GCA_964580815.1 uncultured Bacteroidales bacterium | reverse complement strand
TTAAGAAGAAAAATGCCGGCCCAGCCGGGACCCGGACCAATCTCCAGGACTTTTGCATTTTTTACAGGGTTGACTACGTTTTTTATATGTAAGGCAAATTTTTTATAATGGCTGCCTAGCTTTTTTTTCATCGTAGCGCTGTATTGCTCCATCGTCATTTCATTACTGTCTTCAATTGCTCCTCCTTCAGGGATGCGGGGTCTTGTTTTTTTCATAATATATTTAACCACGTGTTAATAATAAATTATTTAGATTTTCTCAGGATGATTTTAAAGATAGCATTCTGTTTATTGCTAATGTAATACCCAAAATTATAGCGAGAATTGAGATAATTACGGGTGAGCATGGTAAATCCTTTATCCACGATATGTACAGGCTGATTATGGAAACAAAAAGGCCGGCACACCATCCAATCAATATCCTTGTCATCCAACTCTTTGCCATAATCACTGCTATGGAAGCGGGAATAATTAAAAGGGCAAAGACCGTCAGAATTCCTGCAACATTAACTGCTTCAATAATTACAATTCCAAATGATAAATAAAATAGAAAATCCCATAATAGCCTCTTCCTGATACTATTTTTATCATTGTATTTATCGGTAAGAGTTAAAAACTTTCTTCTAAAAGCAATGTGAAACAAGCCAATAATAATTACAACGATGGCAAGGAGAGTGATCCTGTGCCATGAAACCCAAAGAATGGAGCCGATAAGCATATCGTGAACATGAATATCACCTCCTGCTGCTTTATCAAGTATTATTACTGTAGCTGTTGCAGAAACAGCATAAGTAATACCTATAATTGCTTCCAGCGGGATATTTATTTTATTGTTCTTAAGCCAGGCAAATAAAAAGGAAGCAAGGATTATAAATACCAGCGAAAAGGCATAGGTGAAAACATTATTTTCAGCATGTTCGTGAGATACTTCAGGATGCAGGGATTGAAAAATCACCATTGCAACCACACTTCCCAGTGCAGCAATCTGTGCCAGGGAAATATCAATAAATATTATTTCCCTCCTGATTACATGAATTCCAAAATATACATTTATCAGAATGAGCAATATACATGCAACAAGGGGAGTCAGTAAAAAATCTATTGCAATCATATTTTCTTAATATTTATACCAATGCGAATAAAACAAAGTACAAAAAGTATAATTCCCAGCAGGCATACAATAGAAGGTCCGTTGGAAATATTATAGACATATGATATGTATATTCCTGCTATGGAGCCTGCTGAGCCTATGATCCAGCTCCAGATAATTTTCTTTTTCCAGTTTTGAGTGAAAAGGCTCACTGATGCAGCAGGTGCAATCAGTAAAATGAATACAAGGAATATACCCTGGACAGGAACTGATTTGACTATTACTATTCCAAAGGTGATATAAAATACCATGTCTATTAATCTATTGCCGGCTGAAGTATATTCAGGATCATTATATGACAGGGATATATTTTTAATTCTTTTTCCCAAGAATAAATGGATAATTCCTATAACAGCAAAAAGAATAGCGCAATAAAGAATTTTATCCCATGTTACCCATAAAATGTTTCCTGTAATTGTTTTAGTAATAAAATTTGATCCTCCGGGAATTTTTTCTGCAAGAAGCAAGGCAACTCCAAGAGCAACACAATAGAGAATACCAATAATTGCTTCCTGAGGTAATATATGCTTTTTGGTTTTAATAAGTGAAAACGCAGAGATAACTATTATTGTGAAACCATAGGAGATGAGCTGCACATTTCCAGACTCCTCGGCATATCCAAGCAAAATGCCTATCATCGTTCCAAGAGCAGCTATTTGCGCAACTGCAATATCAATGAATATTATGCCGCGTGAAAGTATATGGTTCCCGAAATAGCTCAGTATACCTGCAAATAATATACATGCAACTATTGGTGGCGACAGGAATAATAAGTTATTTAACATAATACTATTGTTTTAAATTGTAATTAATTTGTTCAATCCAGTAGTCAATAAGCTTGAAATTATCATCAATACCATTGGTGTAATTAACAAAAAGTGGCAGGTAAACGGCTTTAATACCGGTTTTTGCCTCAATCATCTGTGTTGATTTTTTTTCAAAATAGCTGGCAACAAGCATAAGTTTTATATCCTGTTCATTTATAAGGTTAATTATATACTGGACATGCTTTGCAGAAGGCGGAATACCGGGCTTGGGCTCAATATATCCGGCTATTTCAAGTCCGAAGGTTTCAGCGAAATATGCCCAGTTTTTATGATAGGCAATAACTTTTGTCCCCCTGAGCGGCATGGTTTGTTTTAACCAGCCTCCGAGCAAATCCTTAAGTTTGGCTCCCTTGTAATCTTTTTCCAGGAAAGTATAGATCGTCTTGTTTTCAAGGAGTTGGGACAGAGTCTCCCCGCCAAACATATCAACTAGCTTATCACCGAACAATGCCCTGTCGACCATATCAATAAATTCGTCCCTGTTTTTTTCATAAAAGGCTGCATTTACAGGATCTGTTTTAATAAGTCCAATTGTTATGTTTTTTGCAATTACTTTCCAGTTTAAGGGTCCGGTATTAATATGGGGATTACCCATAAGGTGTACATCACCCTCTGTACGGTCAGCTTTAGAAACTTTTTCCAGTATTTTCACACCATCTGACACTGCCACAAATCCAATTGCTCCATCCATAATTTTATTATTATGAGCTTTATCGAGCAGGGTTGTTGACCATTGTTCGAGGTCCATCCCCGTGGTTATCCACATATCTGCATCGTGAAGCATCATAGCATAACTGGGTTTGGGAGGCACGAAATGCGGATCCTGTTCACCTTTGGCTATATAATCAATTTCGGCTTTATCTTTGGCAATAAATTTTGCTATAGACGCGTAGTCTGAAAAAGAACAAACAATCTTTATTTTGCCGCTGGTGCTATAAGAACCGAACAAAAGGATTATAAACGGGAGTAAGATATTTATTAAGTGCAACTTTATTTTACTATTTGTTTTCATTCGTTTAAAATTTTATAATTATTTAAAAATAAATTAATTAAAAATTTGAGAACGAATGCAACCGCTTCGCTCTCGCATGATTTTTTTTAATCATGTTTTTTTGTGATTTTATGATTAATAAAAATCATGTTCGTTTCATAGTTATTATTTTTATAAATTTTTAATATGCTTCGTGCTTATGCGGTCCCATAGCCCATGAGATTTGAATTATAAAATTATGGGCGCTTGGATATTCTTCCTCTAGTCCCATTATATTATCAATATTTCTGGAACTGTACTCATACTGAAACCTGAAAAGCACAAATTCGCTTTGCCAGTAATCAACGCATAATGCATAATCCCATTCATTCTGTTTGTTATCATAAGGAAGCTCGGAGTAACCCAGCCGTCCTCCAATCCAGAACCGGGCGTTTAGTTTATTTTGAACAGACGTATAAAATCCTTTACTGCTGATATTGCCGTCCGGACTTTCAAACATGCCGTAATAGAATTCTGTCATCCAGTCAAATGTCTTATATTTTGATCTGTCCTGGGGTATCCACTTGTAATGAATTCCCAAACTACTGATATATGAATTATAATTACCTGTCGTATCGTTTCGCCCTGTGACAAAACTCAATGTATATTCAAAGTAGCTGTTTTTCGACAGGTCGTAATAATTTTTATAATATCCTGAATATAATATGTTAGTATTTCTTTGAGATGTAAAACTAAAATCATTGCCTCCGTCGACAACAGATATATCAATTGAGCTGGCATCAGCAAACAGCAGTCTTGGTAATAATATATTGCCGGCAACACCCGTACCTCCGAGCCCTTCGAGTCCGAAATAATATGTTGAAACCCTGGGCCTGTCGAATTGAGGCAAGGCATGGGTGTGGTACCTGTTTAATAAACCGTATTCTAAGTAAAAAATCCCGGCTTTCAGATTTATGTTGAGAGGCAGATTAAGCAGTTCCATGTAAGCTTCTTCAACTTCTACCTCATGCTTATGCAAATGCATAAAAACTTTGCCTCTGGCAAAAGGATCCAGGGGAGCAACAAATGACATTTCAAGTCCCCTCATATACATGCCATTACTGCCGTCAGAGAACTCACTTGGTTCGGATATCAAATTATTTTTTGAACTGCTGCAAGCGCCGAAAAAGTCACCACCGACACTAATATTTGGATTTAATCCCTGCTGCTGGCGTAATCCGCTATGAAATTTTTTTGATATATCTGCTTCTTCTCCTTTTTCCTGTACCGATAATCCTTCGGCTTCTTCCTTTAGTTTTTGCAGTTCATCTTTCTCTTCCCCTTGTTTAATTGTGCTCTCCAAATCCTCAATTCTCTGTTCGAGATTCAGTATTTTTAAAGAATCACTATTAATTTGCTTAACTGGCAAATTAACAGGCTGTGTCCTTAAAGTATAGATATTTGTACTTAGTAAAATGATGATTATATAATGTTTCATCTTATTTAGACTTTTATAATATGATTATTAAGAATGCAGAATATTTCAAAATCATGAAATACTCATAAGAGATTTAATAACAAAATATGTGAAGATTATGAGATCTTTTTGCTAAAGAGGGGGGCCTCTGTAATTTATTGAAGCGTAAATATTAATGCAAAATGAAACACATTCTGGCCTTACTTTTATTTCTTTTAATAACTTTTGAAAGAAACTAATGATAAATGGTATAATTAATATAACAAGAATATTTGAAATAAGGTCCAGGATAAAAAATTCACGATCAGAATGATGGTGGGATTGAAAGGGGGATTTGGTATTTTTTTCATGTGCGTATGGATGTGCATGATAAACAATATAACCCGATTTCAACAGGTGGCAATGTTTATTAACGGTGTTATTAATAGAAAGCCAGCATATAAAAGGGAAAAGCAGTATCAGGATATATTTGGAGTATTTACGGAAATATTGCATAACACTTATAACAATATTTCAAAAATAAACAATTTAGAAATATATAAAATTCAATTGGCTTTTATTTTACCAAAATTTTTAAATAATTACATATCTTTATAAATAATAATAACATTAAAAATTTAAAATATGGGAAAACATGGTATTGAAATTTTAAAAATCGATGTAAAAGAGCTGATTAAGATGCTTAATGCGGCCTTGTCGGAAGAATGGCTTGCTTACTACCAGTACTGGGTTGGAGCGAGGGTCATGGAAGGTCCTATGCGGAGTGAGATTGAGCCCGAGCTGCTGGTTCATGCCGACCAGGAGTTAAACCATGCCGTTTTGGTTATTAACAGGATTATCCAGCTAGGGGGCACACCTGTTTTAAATCCTTCTGAGTGGACAAAGTTAAGCAGGTGTGATTATGATGCACCCACAGATCCTTATGTTGAAGCTATCCTTAACCAGAATCTGAATGGGGAAAGGTGTGCTATACAAAGATATGAAGATATAGCAAACTATACATCGGGCAAGGATCATGCTACACACCAGATGGCCACTACAATACTGAATGAAGAGCTTGAGCATGAGCAGGATATTGAAGACTGGATCAATGATATTCAAAGAATGAAGGAAGATTTAATGAAACTGAAGTTGTAATAGGAACAGTTTTAAACAAATAATTTTCAAATCTTCTGACATGCAGGGCATAAATATGATGAGGAACCAGGAATATTCACTTTTATAATCCTGGTTTCGCATCTTTTACATTCTTTGTTTGCACTTTCTTTATCCATAATCCTGATAAATTTACCGGGCTTTCCAAACAAATCAAGTTCCCCGGTGCTTCATTTCAGCTCAATTACAGAATGTAATATTATAAATAAGAAAAAGTATACTTAAAGACTGACTTGTCGTGATATTACATAATATATAATTTTATCATTAATAATCTTTATGTCTATAATATAATTAAAGGATAGTAAAATGGTAATATGCAGTAAATGCCGCAAAAGATTAATTATATGGATATTTCTTACCATGATTAGTGTTATTATTGGATTATTATTTGATTTAATTTATTCAGGAGCAAAGAATTTTCCTGTTTATGTCAGAATAACCGGATTTACGGGAATGTTCCTTGTACATTTCCTTTTAAAAAGAACCGGTAAATTATTAAGGATATATGGTGAATGTGAGCTTTGGGGATGGTCCACCAAACTTATTATAAGAAATGTTTATAGATGTGTGAGGCATCCGCATCATCTGGGGGTAGGCTTATTTATGACCTTTCTGGGATTACTGATAGGATACCCGATAACATTCTTAATTATCATAATTAGCCAATGGCTGTGGGTATTACTTTTTGTAATGTTCATTGAAGAAAAGGAATGCCTGGAAAAGTTTGGAGATGAATACCGAAAGTATAAAAAAGAAGTACCTATGCTTTTATGCAATCCCGTATGTATCATAAAAGAAATGTTTAAAAATATAAATTCATAAATAATCGGAAACTAAAATGGACTTAATAAAAACAAATTCACATTCCTGTCCTTTGCGGATTTTTTTTAAAATATCAGGTAAATTATTAGGGGCATATTGCAAAATCAAGGTTTTGCGAGTGGTCTGCCAGTCTTGTTATATATGATTTTTGCAAATGAGAGATTTACTAATTACTTATATTAAAAAGATTCATTACAGTATTCCATTACCTGTAAGAAATTTGTATATGTTTTTCGTGAACCTATTAAGGACACTAAGATACTATAATTTGCCTTTATACTTATATGAAGGGAAAGAGAAGATAAGCAACGAACCGTTGAAAGTTGCTTACCTGGGGTGTGACAGTACAATTCCACATTACTGGATGGAAAGATTATTTCAGGGAGATTACGGGGTTAAGAAAAAAAGGAAGATCCCGGTTTGGAATTTATTTAAGTATTTCAGCAACAACAGGGAAGGTTATGATTTGGCGATTATTGAGCTAAATAATCGCACAAGGAAGTACGTGCGGGCAGGTACCGGTTATTTACTGCACAGGTGGTTTGAGATGCAGGTTGATACCAGAGAGTTTATGCAGCAGACAAAAAAGAATGATTTAACGAGACGCATAAGAAAGTATTCTTTTAGCTTTGAAGAAAGGAATAATGATGAAGATTTCAAATTCTTTCATCAAAGGATGTATGTGCCTTACATTTGCAATAGACACGGGGAATCAGCTGTAGTATGTGATTACAAATATTTTCTTAATATTTACAGGAAGAAAAATGCCGAGTTGGGATTTCTAATAAAAGATGGAAAACCTGTTGCCGGATCATTTACTGAGATGAGGGGAGATAAGCTTCGGATCAGTGGCGCTGGCATACTTGATGGGCGCGATGATATTTTGAGGATGGGTGTCAACGGGGCATTATATTATTTTATAGTGCGTGACTCCCTCAATAAGGGCATGGAATCAATCAGCATCGGAGGGACCAGTCCAATTCTTACGGACGGACTTACAAAGTACAAGCTTTCCTTAGGTGCAAAAGCCGAAGACTTAAAATATTTTTATTCCCAGTATTTATGGCTTGTACCTTTGATGGATACCACAGCGGTCAGAAGCTTTTTAAAATCAAATCCATTTATTAACATGGTAAAAGATGGTCTTTACCGTTCAATATTTATTGACCCGTCGGAATATGAAGATAAAAATAGGTTTTTAAAATATCTGCACCATATCAATTGCGCTAATATTAAAGGAACGACAATATATTGCTATGGCAATGCCGAAAAAATCGCTGCATGGATTGAAGAAGAAGGATATAAAGATTTTCAGGTTCTGGATTTCATGATTAGGTTCTGAACAGATACAATGGAATTACTGGTTATCTGTGTACTGCTTAACCAGGTTCAATGTATGTGTCAGAAGCTCCGGTCCCCCGTAAGCACCGTGCCCCGGAACAACTATAAGGGCATGTCCGAACCTGCTTATAACCTTCCCTATTGTCCCGGGCCAGCTGTTCATATCAGCATCACTTATATTTCCCGGCGTATTTGAAGACAATGCTTTTACCATACATCCGCCGAACAAAATTTTTTCTTCGGGGATCCACACAACTATATTATCAACAGTATGAGCCGGACCAAAGTATTTGCAGATAATTTCCTTTTCCCCTGTTTTGATGATTAATGAATCTTTAAAACTGAATTCAGGTACAGGCAGGTTTTTAGCACTTGCAATCTCACATGTTAATTCATGAGCATATGATCTTATCCCTGACTGATGTATTTGGTTCAGGCCGCCCATGCAATCAACATGCCAGTGATTGACAATCACACCCGCAACAGTTGCTTTCAGGTTATTCCTTAACCAGTTAATCAGGTCAAGTGTTATTTGATCATTTACAGGTGTATCAAATATAAAAGCCTCATCATTGTTTATATATACCATTCCGTTACACGGTATCCTATTGCCATTCGGTGTCAAGAGGTATGATATATGAATATAGGAATTGTCAGA
>CAZOLY010000145.1:0-8430 GCA_964580815.1 uncultured Bacteroidales bacterium | reverse complement strand
TCACGCTTTTCTGCTCGTTTATGTATAATTCCTCATGCTCTTCCACGTAGAATATTATTTTCTTGCAGTCGAGCGGGACGCCGAGTGAATTGAATAATAATAACTTGTTCAGCACTTTAAACGCGTCAAACACTGTTTTAATAATGAACACGTAGCTGAATCCGCCGCTTAACCCGTGGACAATGAAATCCGGCTTAATATTCAGTGTTTTATTTACCCTCTTATTATAACCAATATTCTTGAAAAGGGTGGTTCTGATAAGCCAATGAACCTTTATAAAAATTTTAAAGGGGCTGAACCTTCCATTGAGCCTTACCTCAAAAAGAAAGGATTGATGTAAAATCCCGGCCGTCCGTAAAAGCGGATGGCTGCTTATAAAAACCGGCCCATTGCAAATGGGCCGACGCATCTGCAAATAACAATGCCAGGAGAAATAGCATGATTTTCATTTGTGCATAATTAGCTTATTGCAAATAGCAAATTGCAAGCAGACCAAAAATATGTCAGTCAATTTCCTTACAATCCTGTTCTGTTTTTACAACTCTTTTACTGTCAAATTCCATCTCTTCCGCTTTTTTCAGAAGGCTTTCGTAAATATTGTCATCAAGCTCTTTATCTCTTGCCAGGATCCATAGGTATTTCCTGGAAGGTTCACCAACTAACGCATACCGGTAATTTTCTTCAAGCTCAAGAATATAATAATTGCCTGAAAAAGGCCAGAAGAAGCGTACTTTTAATTTTGCAGGCTGATCTTTGTCAGGAACGCGGGCGACACCTTTTATTTTACTTGTTTTGCCAGGTTCTCCGATTTTATGTCCCCTGTTTATAACTTCAATTTTCCCGTCTTCTCTCAGCCTGTAAGTTGCTGTAACACATTTGAGACCCTTCTCAAAACTGTTGGGAAGCCGGGCAATTTCATACCATGTTCCTGCATACTTTTCAAGATCAACATGCTTCACCACGGGAAGATCAACTGTGCCTTTTCTGCACGAAAAAAGCATAATACAGATAGCCCCCAGATATAAATAACTCATTTTTAAATTGTTTTATATTCCTAAACCATACTAAATTATTCTCAAATTTAAGTTCATTTTTGCCCAATTCAAAAATTAATTGCATTGAAAACAATCAAAAAAATGGTTAAATTTATTAACTTAATATGCTGCTTAAAATATTTAATTAAAGCGTTCCTTCATAAAATATTCATGGTCAAAGACATTATAATATAAACATAAAGGTTAAATAATGATAAGAATAAAATCTATACCCAGGGTTATTTTCCTGCTATTTACATGTTTTGTGTTTTTTACCCGGTTATCTGCCCAGAGAACTCCGGATACTTTAAAAGGCAGAAACATATACAATCCTGCTAAATTAACATCGGAGGACACAATCTCTGTGTCAGGTTCGGAAAATTCGCGTACACAGTTTATCCGCGACTCAATTGATGCGCGGCTGCAATTCATACAGGATTCGATTGAAGTCCGGTTAAAATTTATACAGGATTCCATTATAGCAAAGGAAAAATTTGTGAGGGATTCCATTCAAAGAAGACAGCGGATCCTTGACTCATTAAACTTTCTTAGAGCGGAACTGCCACGGCTAATAGATGCTTCACTAAAAACCGTTGAAGAGCAGATAATAATATTTAATAATAAAATAAATATTGTAGGGGATTCAGCACTTAATAATTATAACTGTATAATTCTGCCGTTTAAATTAAACGAGCCATATACACCCTGGAAATTAACAGTAAATCTTTATGATAATCCGGTGAAAATAAATATAGACACGCTGAAACATAAAATACTGTCCATAAAGTCACCATTTTTTAATTTCTACTATAATTACGGGATTAAAAATAACATTATCAGGATAAATGAAGAAAGCTCTATTGTGAGTAACCGCTCAGGTAAATTTTACAAGGTCCCGTTTGACTCCGTTTTTTTTGATCGGCAGGGAAGAGTAACTAAAATAAAACGATACATTCATTTCTACCAGGTAACAGCTAATTATCAGAAAGGAGCACCCCTTTTTATTCACCTCTCGCAGGTAAAACAATTTGAATATAATTCAGATAACCTCATTACAAGGCACCAGCTGGTAAACTTCTGTGAAAGATGGGATGGCAGTGAAGAAAACAAAGTCTGCAATATTATTACCTACACTTTGAGCATGCAAGACCGGACATACACGCTAAGCAAGCATAATGATCCTGTTAATGAGTATGCTTCAGGAACTTTTACCTTTGAATTCGACAATATGTACAACCTGAAAGTTGTTTCTTTTAAGAATATTAAAAACACTGAAGACTGGAAGTGTTTTATTGATCTGAACAGGGAATGGTTTGTAAGCCGCTATGCTTTCCAGAATAAAGGTGTTGTCAGCAATGCCCTGATATTTAACTATTACCTTGATGATCCCAGGGCAAAACATAAGGTGGAATCCATAAGCTGCACTTATGAAGGTGACGGCGTAAGCTATTACCAGAGGAACAATACAACGGGAAAGAGCCGCGCAAGAAGCAGGATAACCGGCGAATGGGGACCCTGGGAATGATGCTTCCTGTAAGGCAAAAGTTTACTCAAAAACATTCCTGCAATAGTTAATATTATTCTTAATTAAAAATTGTTCAAAACCGCGTAACCTCATTAAAAACTCACTAAGCTCTTTATTTTGTCTTTCTGTCCATAAAACCTCTGACAAGGCAAGCATTCTGGGAAAAATCATATATTCCACCTGCTGCGGGGTCTTCATATATTCTGTCCATACATTGGCCTGGGCACCCAGAATATAATGTATTAAGGTGGAATCGAATGATTCGGGGACAGGATCGTATTTATATACCTCACTTAAGGGAGTATATCCTCCTATGGCAAGGGGTTCATTTTTATCCTGTGACTGATAATAATCAAAGTATAAAGGAAAAGTGGGAGTCATGATTACATAGTGGCCCTGCCTGGCTGCCATTAAGGGTATATCATATTTTTTGTTCCACCATCGCCAGTACATTACAACAGCATTTCCCGGAATGCCTCCTTCGGTTATCTCATCCCACCCTATAATTTGCCTTTTCTTCTTAACAAGATAATCCGAAATTCTTTCAACAAAATACTTCTGAAGTTCTTCTTCATCATTTATTCCAAGTTCCTTCATCTGCAGCTGAATCCTTGCCGATGATTTCCACTGGTCTTTTTCTGCCTCATCGCCGCCAATGTGTATATATTTGCCCGGGAAAAGATCGCATATCTCATCAAATACCCCATATAAAAAATTAAATGTGGTGTCCTCAATATTATACAGGTATTTTGAGATACCCCATTCTTTCTTAACCTTTACATTGTCCCCTGTGCACCCCAGGAAAGGATACGATGCTATGGCAGCCTGGGAATGCCCCGGCAACTCAATCTCAGGAATTATTGTGATATTTCTCTTTTTTGCATAATCTACTATCTCTCTTATCTCATCCTGGTTATAAAATCCATGATACGGGCAGCCATCATATTTATGTGGCTTCTCACTAAAATGGCCTGTAAGCGTTTCTTCCCTCTTTGAACCCGTTTCAGTAAGGAGAGGATACTTTTTAATTTCTATTCTCCAGCCCTGATCATCCACCAGGTGCCAGTGAAAATAGTTAAACTTGAATAAAAATAAATAGTCGATGTACTTTTTGATAAAGTCAACAGGCATAAAATGCCTGGAAACATCAAGATGCATACCCCGGTAACGGAACCTGGGATAATCTTTAATTAACATGCAGGGAATATAATTATCTTTATTCTGAGAAAAAAAGGCGAGCTGCTTCATCGTTGAGATAGCATATTTTACTCCTGCTATATTATGGGCTCTTATTGTTATAGTCTTTTTACTGATTTGAATTTCAAATGAGTCACTCCTGTCTTTCTTATTATCTGACATTTTTATTATAATCCCTTTTTTGTTTACTCCATAGTCATTTTTAACAATGAAGCTATTCCCGCTCTCGTTAAGAATATCCATTAGCAACCCTGCACTCTCCTTCAGGCTGTCAGGCCGATAATAAATGACCTGATGATTTTTTAAGTTAAATACCCCCTTTGTTCTTTCCATATAATTAGGTTTGGGTATAATCGGAGGCAGGGATATATCTTTCCTGGAACATGAACTTATTATTTGCACCATACAAATTGCTGTTAATAAAATAGTATACTTCATATCTGCATTTTTAAAATTTTAAACGGTTCAAAGTGCTAAAAACTGAATCAAATAAGTCATAAAGACAAATCAAATTTAAATTCAATTTATCCTATTTCAAAATAATAAACCTGTCTTTTATTCCCAAAAATAAAAAACAATTATCACCTTTGTGATAAGATTGCGGGTTCTGCAATAAAGGGTAAGGAGATGGTAAAAAACAGTGTATCACCGGTTATAATTGTAAATGAGGTATATAAATCATTCAGGAATGTTCATGCTGTGAGGGGTATAAGTCTTGAAATCAGGCCGGGTGAGTTTGTGGCCGTACTCGGACCTAATGGAGCAGGGAAAACAACGCTGGTGGAAATGATTCAGGGTATACAGAAACCGGATAAAGGTGAAATACTTATTAAAGGCAAACCCTGGAGAAAGGGTAATCATGCCGAATTCAACCGGTTACTGGGTATTTCATTGCAGGAAACCTGGTTTATTGAAAAACTGACTGTAAAAGAAACCCTTGTTTTATTTGCTTCTTTTTATAAGCTGGGAGAAAAAAGGGTGGATGAGATTATAAGAATGGTTAACCTCCGGGATAAAAGTAAAGCTTATATAAAAAACCTTTCAGGAGGACAAAAACAAAGGCTGGCACTTGGCATATCACTTATAAATTATCCTGAAATACTACTGCTTGACGAACCCACAACGGGATTGGATCCCACTGCCCGGCGGGATATATGGAAAATATTGCTCACACTTAAGAAAGAAAGAAATACATCACTTATACTTACAACACATTATATGGAAGAAGCTGAGCAATTATGCGACCGGGTTATCATTATCGACTATGGCAGGATACTGGCACGGGGCACAGTAGACGAACTTCTGAACCAGTGTAACTCGAACGAAATTATCGAAGTGTCATTTGATCAAAATCCTGACTTCAGTCTCCATAGCTTGCCGGGAATTCAAAAAATAAGAAATGATGACGGATTAAATTATCTTGAAGTTGAAAGGATAACTAATACATTGCCCGTGCTGATGAAGAAGGCAGCAGAAAATAATATTAAAATAAAAACACTGGAATGCCGGAAAGTGACACTTGATGATTTATTTATATCTATGACCGGCAGACATCTTAAGGAATAAAATTATTATAAATTGAAACATCCGCTTATACAACTAATATTTGCACATGTACGCGAATTTTTGCGTGAACCGGGGTCTGTCTTCTGGTCATTCGGATTTCCAATTCTTATGGCCCTCGGTCTCGGAGTAGCATTCTCAGGGAAAAAGGAACTGCTGCATAGTGTTACGCTTGTACCTTCATACGCCCGGGAAGATACAATAGTCAGGAATACATTATTCAATGGTATCATGCCTTTTGATACCATTATAGAAAAAAAATTCCAGACCGGTTACGGAAAAACGCGGTACATATTTTATGTAACATCATGGGAAAATGCCGAGTTGCTGTTAAAAAGGGGAACGGCATCTGTAATTATTACTGAAAAGAATAACGATATCACATTCCATAGTGATCCTCTTAATCCCGAATCGGAACTCGTGAGCATACAATTGTCACGGTTTTTTAAAACCGGGAAAATAAATTCATTTGACGGCAGAATCGAAATTCTTGAAACCAAAGGACTGCGGTACATTGACTTCCTCGTACCCGGCTTATTAAGCCTGGGAGTTATGATGTCCGTTATGTGGGGGGTGTGCTACACGCTTATCGAAAAAAGGTCAAAAAAACTACTGCGGCGTATGGTTGCCACGCCGATGAGAAAGTCCCATTTTCTCCTTGCGCAATGGGTGTCGCGTATGTTCGTGACTTTTCTGGAAACGACCATCTTACTTGTATTTGCCGTTTTCTTTTTTAAAGTACATATCCAGGGCAGCCTGATAGCATTTATAATCCTCCTGATTGCAGGGAATTTCTGTTTTTTTGGCTTTTCTATACTTATATCATCCCGTACTGCCAACCTGCAGCTGGGCAATGGCCTAATCTCAATTATAACAACCCCCATGATGGTATTGTCAGGAATCTTTTTCAGTTATCAGAATTTCCCTCCATGGGCCATTACTGTCATAAAACTGCTGCCTCTGACAAAATTTGCTGATGAAGCAAGAAATATTGTTAATGAAGGAGCAGGTTTCTTCCAGGTTTATGATGGAATACTTGTACTGGGTATATTGGGCCTTGTCAGTTTCCTTGTAGGATTAAGGATCTATAAATGGTATTAGCTACCCGGAGGCCTTGCTTGCCGTAAAGTTGATCCCGAAAAATAAAAATTCTCTTGCTGTCCTGTTCTTTTTCCAGACCCTGTTTTCTTTTTCGATTACCCGGCTATAATTTTTTTCATTTAAATAACAGGGAGGAAATAACCTTATATATTCAACGTTTTTATCATCTATTACCAGTCCGGCTTCCCTGAATTTATTTTTCCACGATACCAGGCTCTGAATATTTTCATTGCCCATCTTAATGTTCCTGTTTAGTTTATCGTCATGGATATCAATAATCCTTTTATTGCCCCTTCTTAAAAAGAGCTTTAATCTGTTTATGATATTATTCCCGTTTTCCTCACATACAATTAATGTACCCCTGTCCTTAAGCGAATCTCTTAGAATTTGAAGCCCCCTGTCATTTGGTTCAAGGTGGTGTAAAACATCCTGAGTAATAACATAATCAAATTGATCTTTATGAAAAGGAGGATCAAACAGGTTCTTGTAACTTACCCTGAAGCTGCTTATATCACCAAATTTGCTCCAGTAATCAAACCGTGCCGGAATGTGATCATAATAGTATTCAATTGTGTTTCCATAAACATTATAATCATTCAACGCCAGGAAAATTCCTGTCGTGCCATAGCCACAACCACAATCCCAAACCGATGAATCCCCGGCTTTTATATTGTCTCTTATATATTCCAGCCGCTGCAGGAAATAAGCTTTTCTGAAATAAAAGCTCTTCTTATCCTTTAAAAATCTATAATAATCCTGAAGACTCGTATTTACTTCTATCTCCTTAAATAACAGTTCAAAAAACCGGTTAGTATCCATAATACAGAATCATTAAATGCCAAATATATATAAATATCTTTAAGAACATTGATTAACGAGATGTTAACATTTGCGGATATTCCGCAATCCAATATCACTTTTCTAAAAAATTAATTATAATAAAATTAATAATTACATTACTTTTAAAAAAAAATCTGACTACTGATTATGTTTTTGTTATTTTAATGTTAATATTAGTATCAACATTGAAGTTGAATCTTAATAATAATTTGAATATGAAATCCGAGACACAAAAACTATCTATTAAAGAAAAAATTGGTTACAGTTTAGGAGATACTGCATCAAATTTATTCTTTCAAACTTTTATATTATTCCTCTTATACTTTTACACGGATGTGTTTGGTATTACTGCAAAAACAGCAGTAACAATGTTTTTAGTTGCCCGCATCTGGGATGCAATTAATGACCCGATAATGGGAATGCTTGCTGACCGGACCAGCACCAGGTGGGGAAAATTCCGGCCTTATTTAATCTGGGGTGTCATACCGTTTGGCGTATTGGGGGTATTAACCTTTACTACGCCTGACATAAGTATCAATGGCAAAATAATATATGCTTATGTTACTTATATATTACTTACCATGTCCTATACAATGATCAATGTGCCCTATTCTGCACTAATGGCGGTCATTACACCCGATTCCGAGGAACGAACAGTGATTTCCTCTTTCCGTTTCGTAGCTGCGTTTGTGGGGCAATTCATTGTTCAGTATGCCATTTTAAAACTGGTCAGTGTATTCGGAGATGGTAATGAGGCTAAGGGCTGGCAATTGGCTATGGTTGTTCTTTCTGCCTTAGCGGTCATTCTGTATCTGATAACTTTTTCTTCAACCAGGGAACGTGTTAAACCTCTAAAGGAACAAAAGACCCCATTTAAGCAGGATCTGATAGATTTATTTACCAATATACCATGGGTACTGATAGCTGTCGCAACCATATTTCAACTTATGTACAATTGCATGCGGAATGGTAATATCATGTATTACTTCAAGTATTTTGTGCAGGATCAGCAAATGATTTTTTTCGGAAAAACATATCAGTTTACTTATCAGGGCCTGACAACTGTATTTATGCTTTCCGGTACCACTTTGACCATTCTTGGAGCCATTCTGACGATTAAGTTAAGCAGGCGTTTTGACAAACCGAAAAGTTATGCCGGTTCTTTAGGTA
>CAZOLY010000144.1:0-8522 GCA_964580815.1 uncultured Bacteroidales bacterium | reverse complement strand
TTATACCATAAATCTGGGAAGAAAAATTTCCATCCCTTGATAAACTCCCGTCATCCCAGCTTGATAATCCTTTTTCCGAGTACTGCCATTCGAAAATCGATTCATCGTTATTTTCGTCACCCCAATCAAATATATCAGCATAATTATCCAGCAATATATGTCGTCCACTTACAATAATATCTTCCATTAAATTTTGTACATAGGTTTTATCTATTACTGTCCCGTTATATGTCCAGTTGCTTGCGACTCCCATCACACTTTTAACAAATCCTTCGTAATACAGATAAATACGTGCAATAAGCAACCTGACCACATCTTTGGTAATTCGTCCTTTTTCACTGGAGGTTACAGTTTCGGGAAGATCGGGAAGAGCAATCAATAAGTCTCTGAGAATAAGACTATATACTTCTTCCGGCGTTGATTGTGTCACTGATTTTACCTGCTCAATATCGGAAGGAATTTCTTCCAGTACAGGCACCCATCCGTATAATCTTTCCAGGTCCCAATAGAAATAAGAACGTAATGTCAGTACTTCTGCTTTCATTCTTTCCCTTTTTCCGGCGGTTGTCCATTCAATCCCCTCTTCTTTCTGAAGATAGAGGTTTGCCAGATAAACACCCCTGTATAACTTTTCCCATAATAGATTTGAACCTGTTTCAGGGTCAATTACACCAATCTCAATTAACTGCCACGATTCCCACATACCTCCGCCTGGTTCTCCTGCAGCATAAGCATCATCAGAAAATATATCAGAATTAATCGGAACGTTTTCCAATCCGTTGCTGGCACTAAGTGCTTTATATACTGATGCCATCGCATTAAAAGCATCAGACTCGGTTTTATAGGAATTGCCTTCGAGGATATTTATTTTTGGTTCAAGTTCCAGAAAATCCTTGGAACACGATTGTATACCTGCAATAATTATAATAATTAAAAACAGGATTTGAGATCTATATTTTTTCATAATTTTCATCTTTTTATACTAAAATATTAATAACAGTTATTTTATAAAAAGGTGATTTGCACACCACCAAGAATTGTTAGTGAAAGCGGATAAATACCATGATCGACTCCTATTGGATTTGTACCATCTTCACCAAGCGGTGTGCCACCAACTTCAACTTCCATCCCGGGATATTTTGTAAAAGTAAGACAGTTTTCGGATGAAAGATAAATCCTTAACCTACTAATATTCAACTTATTTGTAATTTTCCCGGGAAAGGTATATCCAAGTGTTATTTTTTTCAACCTTAAAAAATCTGCATCTTCTACATAAAAATCGGAAGTCTTTTTCCATGTCGTATTTCTATCAGAAATTGTTATCCTCGGGTAATCATAAGATGTGCCTTCGCCATGCCACCGGTTTAGCGCTTCAGTTGTAAAATTTGAATACTTTAAATCAGATCTTCTGTTTGCCATATATATTTGATGCCCCAAAGCTGAATACCAGAACATGTAAAGGTCAAATCCTTTAAATTCTATTGAGGAACTAATACCGGCAATGAATTTCGGGTACGGATTTCCTATATTAGTCTTGTCACCTTCGTTTAATCCGGGTATTGTATCCAAATCAAGGAATTTCAGGTCACCTGGCTGTGCATTTGGTTGAATTAAACTACCATCCGGCCTTACATAAGCATTTATTTCTTCCTGTGTTTGAAAAATGCCACCTGTTTTATAACCATAAAAATAACCCATCGGACTGCCAACTTCCATTCTTATTATGTCACCCTGGCCATGCACTCCTGTACCTCCCATAAGTATCTTATCTTCATTCGGTATGTCCAGTACTTTACTCCTGTTTGTAGAAGCACTTAGCGAGATATCCATAAATAAATCCTTGCTTATTTTGTTTTTGTAACCAAGCTCCAGTTCTATTCCGTTATTTCGAACACTGCCTCCGTTTATATAAGGCGGATTATTTCCAAGTATAAGTGGAGCCGGTGCTTCAATCAACCAGTCTTTTGTTTTCTTGTTATAATAATCGAATGTAAGGGTGAACCTGTTTGACAAAAATGCCATGTCAAGCCCTATATCCGTCTGTTCTGAAGTTTCCCATTTTAACCCGGCATTGGAAACAAATTCGGGCCTTATTCCGTTGTACATTGTTTGGCCCTCGCCAAAGTAATATCTCACATTATCAGTCATAAGTCCGACGAACCTGAAATCCGGTATGTTTTCGCTCCCGTTTTGACCCCAGCTTGCACGGAGCTTTAAAAAATTAAGTATATCATTCTGCGGAAAGAAATTTTCACGCGAAACAACCCAGCCTGATGAAAATGCCGGAAATTTTGCATATCTCCTGGCTGATCCAAACCTTGAAGAACCATCGATACGCAGTACCGCCTCCAATAAATATTTTTCTCCGTAATTATAATTTAACCTTCCAAAATAAGATGCTAATGTATGTTCCGTAATATTATTGACAGGTGGCTGTATATTTGTAGTATTTAAAGCATTATCAAGATAGGCATGTTCAAAATCGTCAAAAATAAGATTTCTATTCGTTGCAGAAAGGGGTTCATCCCATTCTTTAAAACTTGTCATCCCTATTAATGCCGTTATATTATGTTTTTGTATTGAGAACTGATAGTTTAATGTATTATCCCAGTTCCACCTGATGAATTTCTGAACCCTTTTGGTTACATAATCACTGGAGTCTCCATGGGCATTATTGAGATGTGTAGGATCTATGTAATAAACAGGTACATATTGATCTTCATTTTCATATGAAAACTGGGTGCCAAAATTAGTGCGTAAAACCAATCCTTTAATTATTTCCAGCTCTCCGGTAATATTACCCAAAGCCTTATTTATTCTTTGTGCCCTGTACAGGTAAGATAAAAGTGCAATCGGATTGGTTATTTCCTGTAATGAAATACCAAAATCGTTAGGTGTTGCGAATACACCGTTATCATATGTCACCGGCACAACAGGAGGCATATTAAGAGCCTGGTTTATACCTGTACCAAACTGGTTGTTTGCATCAATGCCTTTCTTCTTTATATCGACAAAATTTAAATTACTTCCAAACTTAAAACGGCCGATTTCCTGCGTTGCGTTAAGGCGGAAAGTTATTCTTTCAAAGTTGGATTTTCCTTTGGCTATAATACCATCCTGTGAATAGTAAGATAAGGAAGAAGAATATGTTGAATTTTCACCTCCTCCATTAATTGAAATTGTATGGCTTTGCTTGGGTGCTTTGTAGTAATACATTTCGTCCTGCCAATCGGTATCCCATCGCATCGTATCGATTGCTGCCTGTGAAAATAGAGGATTTGCTGCCCCATCATTTTCAAAAGCTTCATTAAAAAGTTCGATGTATTCCTGTGTATTTAGCATATCCAGCTTTCTCCAGGGGTACTGCAGACTATAATAACCGTCATAGGTAACATTAAATTTTTCTCCTTTCTGCCCCTGTTTTGTAGTTATGAGAATAACACCATTTGCCCCTCTTGTTCCATAAATTGCTGCTGAAGATGCATCTTTCAGAACTTCAATTGACTCTACATCAGAAGGATTAAGATAGTCCAGACTTTCTTTTTCCATTGGCAAACCATCAACCAGAAATAAGGGGTCGGGATCGTGATGTGTGCCTACTCCCCTTATCCGGATTGTAAGATTATCACCTGGCTGTCCGGAATTATTCATAATGATTACACCGGCCGTTCTGCCCTGTAATGCCTGCTCGATACGAAGATCACTCGATTGTTGAAGTTCATTTTTATCAACTTTTGCAATAGATCCTGTAACAAGGCTTTTTTTCTGAACGCCGTAGCCTATTACAACGACTTCTTCCAGCGCTTCAATGCTTGGAATGAGGGCAACGCTAATTGAAGTCTGGTTACCTACGGGTATCTCTTCGGACAGGTAGCCGACAAAAGAAAATACAAGCACTGCATCACCTGATTCAACGGTTATTGAATAGTTGCCGTCCACATCAGTAATTGCACCATTGATAGTCCCCTTTTCAATAACATTAACCCCGGGTAACGGAACCCCGTCTGCATCAGTGACCAGGCCTTGTACCTTTATTTCCTGCAGGGATTCTTTCGCTATAATAACCACAAAGTTATTATCCAGAATTTTGTAATCAAGAGAAGTATTTTTTAATACCCTCGCGAGAATATCTTCTATTTTCTCGTTATCTATTTTAACAGTTACTTTATTTTCCAGTTGGGGATATTGATCACTAAAGAAAAAAGCATATTCACTGTTGTTTTCAATTTCCCGGAATAAATCCCGTAATTGAATATTTTCAACCTGAATGCTTATTTTCTTATCCTGGGAGTATACACTCGCTGTTAGATTAATTACAGCCAAAAGACTTAAGAGAACAGTTAGTTTCATAATTAATAATAGTCTTTTTAATTGTTTGAGTTTTCCTGTGGGAAAGAACTTTAGGAATAATTTATTTTTCATAAATTTATGTGTTTTTAATTCAACATAGTTACTATTGTTGTATAAATTTACCATGATCGGAAAATGTTGTCGGCATTTTCCGGTCTTTTAACCAGGTTAGGGTCATAGGCATAATACTTATAAGGTTTTGCGTTAAACCAGGTTTTTTTAGTTACTTAATAAGTTTCGCGGTTTAAAATTTTTATTAAAGTAAAGTTTTACGGTTTTTTCCTTGATCGAATAATTTATCGGAGATGTCAATTCCAGTGCCCTTAGAACCTGCTCTAACGGGAAATCGCGTAAAGTGCCCGAGTAAGAATAGTTTTTTAATTCTTCATTTTCAAAACTAAAGGTAATATCATATTTTCTTTCCAGCTTTCTGGCAAGGCTTTCGAGAGGCTCCTTATTAAAAATTAAGTTTCCGTCTTTCCATGAAGTATATTCATTAGTATTGACATTTCTTTTAATTTGCATCTTCTGAACGGGTGCTAAAGTCGCGGTCGCATCTATTGAATCCTTATGTCCGGTTTGATCTGATTCATTTTCTTTTTTGCAATAACTTACCTCAGTTTTAGCATCAGGTTTATGAAAAGTGAACTTCTCCTTTGGTTTTAAAAAAACAGGCTTATCTGATCTTTTACTTTCAATGCGAATAATTCCTTCCACCAGAGTTGTCTCAATATTATCTTCATCCGGATAAGACTTCACATTGAATGTGGTTCCCAGCACATGGATATCAATATGTGACGTATATACAATAAATGGATGCTTTGCCTTCTTAACATCAAAATATGCTTCGCCTTCCAGAAAAACTTCACGTGAGCTTATGCCGAAGTGCCTGTCATATTTTATTTTGCTACCCGCATTAAGCCATATTTTACTGCCGTCGGACAGGATAACCATTGATCTGCTTCCATAGGGGACATCTATTTCACAAAAATTATTGTCTGCACCGGGTGATAGATGATTTCCCAGAAAATAACTGGTAATCCCAACTGAAAGTACTACTATAAATATTGCCGCATACCGCAGAATATTTTTTCTTAAAGAATTCTTCTTCTTTTTTCTGTCCGAAGCTTTTAACCTTTCATATTTGTTAATATAATCGAGGAACCTCTTATATGCCACATTGGCACTTGAAGAACCACGTATAGCATTTGCCTCAATTTCGATATGTGCTTTTTTCAGCGAAGCAAAAATTTGCCTGTTACTTTTATTCTGATCCAGCCAGTCTGATAATAATCTGGATTCTTCCTCTGTTGCTTTACCCTCAAAATATTTGATTATTATTCTTTCGGAAATGTCATTAATCTTCATCAGTCATTTGTTCTTTATTAGTCACTGTAATAAGACGCTTTATATTATTGAAACCCTAAAATTTTGCGTCATTGTCAACTGTCAGAATTAAGGTACACTAAATAGGGGATAGCCCGTATCAATATCCGGAACTTATGAAAATCCTTGAATTATGCAGGTTAATATGTAAAACAAAACAAAGAGTAGAAAATAGTCTCTTAGTGCACTATGAAATATCTTTAATGCTTTGGTGATATAATATTCGACAGTTTTAATATTTATATTTAAAGTATTTGCAATATCCTGGTTACTCTTTGCTTCTTCCCTGCTTAACCTGAAAACTTCCTTGCTTTTCGCAGGCAACGAATTATAAGTCTTGTTCAGAATATTCCTGATCTCATTAAATTGAACCTCGGAAAATGTGAAATCAACAGATGAGTTATATAGTATTTCTGCTTCTTTAAGTTTCAAAATATGTTTTTCTTTAAACTTAGATATAACCTTTTTATGCCTTAGAAATTGAATACTCCGGTTATGAACGGCACGGAAAAAATACGATGTAACAGAGGAGATTATAACTAAATTTTTCCTTTTCTCCCATAAACTAATGAACAGGTCCTGCACAATATCTTTTGCAGTATCAGCATCCCCGACATAACTTATAGCATATAGAAACAGCCTTTGGTAGTAAATTTCAAAGAGATTCTGAAATACTTCTTTATCTCCCTGCCTTATTCGTCTTATAATATTCTTCTCATTTTTATCCATAATGCGTTAAAAAAAGATACATATGGACGCATATTCATTATTAATTCATCGTTGCAGGATGCAATGTAATAAATTTAGAGGAATTATTTCAAAGGGTTTAAAAAAAACCAGATAGCGAATGATGTAAGAAATGGTGTGGACTTGTCTAGCAAAATATCTAACTTTTTGGCTAAAGATATTGATAGGATTTGTGAATTTTGAATAATTAATTTATCCAACTTACTTTGAAGACACACATGCTATTATAATAAAAGAGCGTCTCACGATCACGCTTATAAACGAGCGGGATTAAGTGTCATGTATGTTAAGGACTAGTTTGTATTTTCTTGAAGTCCACTTCGTTCCAGGAGAGCTTGGGTACGTGGTTCATGACCCATGAAATCGATGTGTAATTCCCTGGGATACTTTGTTTCTCAACGCTACAGAAATATTTCTCTGAATTCCCGGACTGTATCTTTATTAGAGATACCCTCAAATTTGAATTGTAAAAAGACCTCAGTGTTGTATTTTCTGTTTGGCCGACTTGCCTCCCCCGTTCACCAGATAACTATCGTCATAAGGGTAAAATGAGGGTTATTTTTCCCCAGTTCTTTCAGGTGATTTGATTCTTAATCCAAATCTTTAGATTCTTCGCAATTATGTATAAATTGCATAATATTAAGTTAATGTTATATAACCTCTTATGCCCCACACGCATCAAAAATTAAATTTGCCAAAAAAGAGAAACATTTTTATCATGCTCGTATGCATGGTTTTAGCTCTGTCTATAAAATCGCAAGATACCTATACTTATAAATATCTTGTCGGAACAGCTGATCCGGATACAAATTGGAAGTCTGTCGCATTCAACGATGCCGCCTGGTCTCATGGCTTTGGATCAATCGGATATGGAGATAATGATGATTCAACGCTGATTGATATTGCCTCCTCGATTTTTATTAGATATTCCCTCAGATTTAACAGTGATTATAAGAATTACAAGGGAATTATAATCTATCCTGATTTTGACGATGGTTTTATAGCCTACTTGAACAGCGTTGAAATTTTAAGGGTAAATATTGCTGATAGTATTGAAAATCCAAACCATTTACAAACTACCAACCGGTCGCATGAAGCTTTAGGTTACCGTACTGCCGAGGATCCGCAATTATACGATATGCCTGGTTATTATATCGATTCTTCACAGTTAGCTGATTGTGCTGTTGATACACTTAATATGTTAGCATTTGCAGTGTTCAATGACAGTGTTAACGGATCAGACTTAACCTTTAACTTTCATTATGTTATTGTCGACTCTTCATTTTTTTATAATCGTATAAATTTAAATTACATTGCAAAACCGGCAGTTGATTCAACACAATTGCCCTATATTGTTATTGAAACCAATGAATTTGGGGTTTATGACAGCAGTGTAATCGCCTCGATGGGTATTATAAATAATTCATCCAAACAATTCAATAGGTTAACAGATAATTTCACTGATTATAATGGCAGGATAAGGTTGAAACTGCATGGAACATATTCATTACAATTCCCGAAAAAATCTTTACGAATTGAACTGCAAGATTCGACCGGCGATAACAACAATGTGTCGATATTAGGTTTACCGGAAGAAAACGATTTTATATTGTATGCTCCATTCCAGGACAAAACATTGATTAAAAACGTATTTACGTATAACTTAGGGCGAAAAATGGGATATTACGCGCCCCGCACATGTTTTTGTGAGCTAGTGTTAAATGGCTATGACCTGGGTTTACATGTGCTTACCGAAAAAATAAAACGAGATAAAAACAGGGTTAACATAACCAAATTAAATAACTATGATAATTCCGGGATTAGTCTTACAGGAGGGTATATTCTGGTATATAATCTGGTTCTTGAGATTATATATCCCAATTCAAAAAATATTACACCAGAGCAGAAAAATTATATCAATAGTTATATTAATAAATGCGAAAGTCTTATTCAAAATATAGATTATTGCAGTACAGAAAATGAGTATAAAAATTATATCGACATCAATTCCCTGGCCGATTATTATATAATAAATGAGC
>CAZOLY010000143.1:0-8646 GCA_964580815.1 uncultured Bacteroidales bacterium | reverse complement strand
TGATATGTTACCGCAGAGTATATATGAAACCGATGAACTGGGCAATTTTACTTATGTTAATAAAGCCTGGCACAAAACATTCGGCTACACTAATGAAGATTTGGATGAAGGACTAAACCTTATCGAGATAATAATTTCAAAATCAAGTAATGAATTGCTTGGGCACCATAAGATTGAAAATTCCAATTTTGTCGCCATAAGGAAAGATGGTTCCAAATTTCCGGCTTCTGTCTATTCTGATAATATTATTAAAGGTAACAGGTTTTGCGGACGCAGAGGTATCATTATTGATATTACAGCAAGAAATCAGTATATAAGTGCGCTCAAAAAAGAAACCTATAAAGCACAGTCTGCCGATAAGCTTAAATCGTCATTTCTTGCCAACATGTCACATGAGATACGTACACCTATGAACTCTATTATCGGCTTCTCTAATTTGCTTTCCTCTGAAGAAATACCTGAAAACCAGAAAACTGAATTTGCCAGTTATATTAAATCAAGTGGAGAGTTATTATTAAAGCTTATTGATGATATAATTGATATTGCAAAAATTGAAGCAGGAGAAATAAAAATTGATAAAAAAGAATGTAATATTCTTAAAATGTTTCAGGAGTTACAACATACTTTCAAAGAGATAATCAATAAATCCAGTAAAAAACATTTAAGAATAATATTTAATCCCCCTGACATTAAAGACCTTATTATTAAAACAGATCCGTACAGACTTAAACAGATATTAGGTAACCTTATTAATAATGCTATTAAATTCACTGATGCGGGTCATATAGAGTTTGGCTATAAAATTAATAACGAGAAAACGATAGAGTTTTTTGTTAAAGACACAGGTATTGGGCTTACAAGAGATGAAATTTCAATAATTTTTGAAAGATTTAAAAGGACTGTTGCATCTGAAGAAAAAAATATTGTTGGCACCGGTCTTGGTCTTGCTATATCCAAAAACCTGGTTGAACTTCTTGGAGGTGAAATGTGGGTTGATTCACATCCTGGTTTGGGAACAACTTTCTATTTTACTCTTCCTTATCTTAAAATAACAAGGATTGATGAGCAATTTTCATATGATGATGATATTTTTCATGATTATAAATGGGAAAATATAACAATACTGGTTGTTGAAGATGATAACAATAGTTACTCGCTATTAAAAGAAACATTAAAGAAAACAAAAGCAAATATTATTCGTGCTAAAAATGGTGAAATAGCTATTGATATATGCAAAAGCAATTTAAATATAGATATTGTTCTTATGGATATTCAGTTACCCCAAATGAACGGGTATGAGTCCACCCGCGAAATTAAAAAATTCAGAAAATCATTACCTGTAATTGCCCAGACTGCATTTGCTATGGCAGGAGATAAAGAGAAAAGTATATTAGCCGGGTGCGATGACTACATCTCAAAACCAATAAATATTAACAATTTGCTGCCAAAAATAAATCAGTTTCTTGAAAAGACCAGAACATTAACACAGCCTGCAAATAACAAAGATATTGATACTACCGTTATAAAGAATAAGACGTCTCATTAGTCATTTACTGATTCATAGGCTCTTCAGGTCTTTGTATTAACTCCCATAATATTTGCCATATTTGGACTTACTTGGATGCTTTTATAATATTTTTACTTCATATTATCGGATTAATATATGAAAATAGCAAGGCGAACAGGGATTATTATTTTTATACTTATTATCATTCTAGCAATTTCCGGAGGAATATTTATATCAACTTCCTATGAAGATACTGCAATCAAATACCTGAAAAAATATCTCGACAATCATTTAATTACCGAGATTGAAGTAGACAATATAAACTTTTCCCTGTTAAAAAGCTTTCCCTATGCATCAGTCCGGTTTAAAAATGTCTATGCCAAGTCTTCACTGAATTTTTCAGCATATGATTTTGCCGGCCAGGATACTGACACACTCCTCACTGCTAACAGTATTTTCTTTGAGTTTGGCTTGCTAAAATTACTTTCAGGCAAATATGAAATCAGAAATATCAATATTAATAATGGGAAAATTAAAATATTAATTGACAGGGACGGGAGACCTAATTACAGTATATGGGATCCCGGGGAAAAGAAATCCTCCTCTGGATTCAATATGAATCTGCAAAGCCTCGTTTTATCAGACATTGATTTATATATAATAAATCTTAAAGACAAATATTCAGTAACAGCTTACGATAAAAAGCTTAGCCTCAAAGGCAATCTTTCTGATTCATTAATTTCCCTGATTATTAAAGGTAATTTTCATATCACCGACTTTACTTCAAATAATAAACATTTGTTAGGGGATAAAGAATTGTATTTCGAAAGTGACCTCCTCAATAAAAAGAACAATTATGCGATCAGAAAAAGCAAGGTTAAATTAGGCAGCATGAATTTTAATGTCAGCGGAGATATATTATATAGCCAATCTACGGGTATTAACCTGCATATTACATCAGGCAGGGTAAAATTATCGGAAATATTATCATTGTTTCAAAATAAACCCGGATCTTCATCAGGCATATTCTCTGTTTCAGGCAACTCATATTTCGACGCCTCAATATCTGGTAATTTGTCGGGAAACTCCTTCCCCCATATTGTTACCAGTTTTTCTATCACGAACGGGACATTGCTTAATAAGAGGTCACGGGAAAAATTATCAGGAATAAGTCTCAGAGGATCATTTACAAATGGAGAACAAAATATCAGCAACACGTCTTCAGTTACTATTGAGGAATTTTTTGCCTCTGCTCATAACAGTAAGATAAATGGCAGATTTAGCATTAGTAACTTAGATCTTCCGAATGTTAAATTAAACCTGAATGCTGATATAGACCTTAATGAAATGCACCGCCTTTTTGATTTTGATACCCTGGAATATATAAATGGTAAATTAAATGCAAAAATCGAAATTGCCGGAAGAATATCAGATCCTTTAAAAATTTCTAAAAACGATTTTATCGGGTTTACAAAAAATTGCATACTTAATTTTTCCGGAACTAATTTCAAAATAACCGGGACAGGACTTATATTCGACAACATTAACGGAGAAGTACTAATAAAAGACAATATACAGTTTAGAAACCTGCATTTAGGTATTGGCGATAATAATTTCCTGGTCAACGGGATATTATACAATTTATTTGAATTTGCCTTTTTTAAAAATAAAAATCTGGTCCTTAACGCTGATATCAGTTCCGATAATTTAGATGTTAAAAGCCTGTTAGCAAATCATTTACATGATGAAACCAAAAACAATAACCCGGAAAACCTGTCAGCTGAAAATGTGTTTGTGAATACAAATGTCAGCTTTAAAAATTTAAAATATGATAAATTTGATGCTTCAAATATTTCCGGTGTTATAAATTACAGCCCTGGCATAATAAACTTCAGGATAATGCAGTTAAATTCATTTGACGGTACCATAACTGGCCATGGGTCAATTATTGAAAGAAATGAAGATTATTTTATTCAATATCAGTCAGATCTGAAGTTACTTGATATTAATAGGTTTTTTTACGTATTTAATAATTTCGGCCAAAATTTCATTGTGGATAAAAACCTTAAAGGCAACCTGTCAGGTGATGTAATCTTTTCAGGTACTGTAGATAAAAAAACCGGTTTTAATATAGAAAGTATTAAGGCTGATGGCAATTTAAAAATAGAGAATGGTGAACTTATTCAATTTGAGCCAATGATGGGACTATCAAGATATATTTCATTAGAAGAATTAAGTCATATAAAATTCAAAACATTAAATAATGAAATACTCATTAAAGACCAAATCATAACAATTCCTGAAATGGATATATATTCTTCAGCCATTAATATAACTGCTTTAGGTATTCATAAATTTGACAACAGTTATGATTACAGAATAAGGGTATCAATGACCGATCTTTTATTCAATAAAGCCAGAAAAAAAAGAAAAGAGATAGAGAATTTTGGAATAATTGAAGACGACGAACTGGGCAAAATAAGTATCCCTCTTAGATTCACAGGAAAAGGAGACAATTATGAAATAACTTTTGACAAAAAAACAGCCCTGAGCACTCTGAAGAAAAATATTCAAAATGAAAAAAAGGTTATTGGTAATATATTTCAGGAGGAATTCAATTATTCCCGAAAGGATACTGCCGTTAAAGAGAATTATATTAATAAAAAAAACACGGACTATAATATTTCATGGGAGGAACAATATGATAAAAAAGATGTTATATTTGAAAACCAGGATATAAATAAATCACATTCCCCTGATTATATTATAGACTGGGATGAAAATGAAGATACCTTGGATAGAAAAAATTATTAATTTTGACGCAATAAAATTATATTGGTTTGAATATATATACGGTTAAGTTCAGATGGAAATTACTGCTTTTTGTATCAGCAGTAATAATTGGTGTAGGCTCATTATGGTATACAAGCAAGCTTGTTGGCAAACTGGCAGATGAGGAAAGAAAGATGGGAGAATTATGGTCTGAGGCACAGAGCAAGATCCCAAATGAAGCATTATCAGATGATATTCTGGCATTATATATCAAGGTCCTTCAAAACAATGAAACAAGACCTGTTATTCTGGTTGACAAAGATGACAATATCATCAGGTACAGAAATCTTAATCCGAAAAGAACTGACAACCCGCGGTATCTTAGGCGAAAATTAATGAAGATGAAGGAGCAGGATCATAAGATTGAAATTGTACTGTCCGAAAACCAAAAGCAATACCTGTATTACAGCAAATCTATTATACTGATAAAACTTACATGGTATCCTTATGTGCAGCTGGGGGTAATATTACTGTTTATTCTGGTTTCTTATTTTGCATTCAGCTACTCAAGGAAAGCTGAACAAAACCAGGTTTGGGTCGGTCTATCAAAAGAAACGGCCCACCAGCTGGGAACTCCGATATCCTCACTTCTTGCCTGGCTTGAAATGATGAAACTTAAAAGCCCCGATAAAGAAATGCTTGTCGAGCTTGAAAAAGATATAAAACGCCTTGAGAAAATCACAGGCAGATTTTCGAAAATCGGTTCCAAGCCCTTACTAAGGAAAGAAAATATTCAAAAAATTATAACAACAGCCATTAATTATTTAAAGTCCCGCTCTTCTGATAGAATCACTTTCAAACTTGATATGCCTGCTGAATTACTGAATATACCATTGAACGCCTCGCTCTTCGAATGGGTAATAGAAAATGTATGTAAAAATGCAATTGACGCTGTAAATGGTGCAGGTGAAATTGAATTGTCTATAACAGATCATACGCAGGTAATATACATTGATATATCAGATTCCGGAAAAGGTATTTCAAAAAGTAAATTTAAAACAATATTCAAACCCGGTTATACAACAAAAGAAAGAGGATGGGGACTGGGACTTTCGTTAACTAAAAGAATAATAGAAGAATACCATGACGGTAAAATATTTGTCTATGAATCTGAAATTGGCAAAGGTACTGTTATCAGAATAGTATTAAAGAAATAAAAATAATAAATCCCTCTTCATATTAATGGTGTTTATAAGATTCGGATTTGACAAAGAGGAAAGACTTTCCAGAAAAAAAATCATTGCCCGGCTTTTTAACTCGGGAAACATATTTTCATTATATCCCCTTAAAATATACTGGATTGAGACAGATGAAGTTCAGAAATTCCCTGCACAGGTTCTGATTAATGCCTCAAGCAAAATAATCAGGAAAAACAATAAAAGAAACTTAATTACAAGAAGAATCAAGGAAGCATACCGGTTAAAAAAACATATATTATATGATAGTCTAAAATCCCTTGATAAGTCAGTAGTAATTGCCTATATATACATAAGTTCTGATATTTTACCTTATAAAGAAATTGAACTGCAGATTATTGATTCATTCAAGTTAATACTTAAAGAATTAAAGTAGATAAACTTATTAATATTACTATCTATTAATTATTTATATGTTGCAATTATATTCCTGGTGATTATCTATCCAAATATATTAAAGCTTTAGTTTATATTAATTCTATATTCAACTGTTTATCTATTATTTATACTATATTTTAATTTAATATTCTAAATATTTCCTTCCCTGTCATTTAGTGATATATAAACTCAAAATATATATCATATTCAGTCTTCAAGCTTGTCATACCATGTATTCTTGAGAATTATACCTGTTACTAAAATAATTCCTATAGTTACCATCAGGGATTTCCATTGTCTGGTAATAATAAAAATTGGTAAAGCGACAAGTGAAGTCTGGCATATGATGCCAATGAAAATATTAAACATATCCCTCTTGAAATTTTTGTTTTTTTCAAATCCCGGATTTTGCTCAACAACTTTGCTGTGTATTGGTTTCCAGAACCCCCATGGTCTTACGGTTTTATAAAAATTCATAAGGATTTCCATTTTTTGAGGCTTATTTAAATAAGTTCCTAAAATGCATCCTATGAGAGATATAACGACCAATGCAGGGAAGAAATACAGTAATATTATATCCTGCGGAATATTCGGGAATAAGGGCGGTAATATTTTCGGAAATACAAGGGCTGCCAATATTCCGGCCAGCATGCCCCAGAAATAACCATGCCCGTTAAACCTCCACCAGTACCATTTTAACACGTTTGCTGCCAGGTACCCACCCCACAGGCCTGAAACAATCCATTGCAGAACGCTATTAACATTCCTGGCAAAAAGGCCGAATATTATACTTACCGCAACCACCAGCAATCCTGCAGAATAATTTACTGCTTTAATTTGTCTGCCTTTGGCCTCAGGATTAATGTATTTCAGATATATATCATTAATAATATAAGCCTGGGCAGCATTTAATGTCCCCGCAAATGTAGAATTGAACGCTGCCAGCAGTCCGGCCAGTAACAACCCCAATATTCCTACCGGGGCAAACTGGTTTATTGCAGAAGGGAGTATCTGCTCAAAATCTATTTTGCCTCCTGCTATAAGGTCGAGTTTTGTATAAAAAAGAATAGCCAGCACTGCAAAGCCTGTAATCAGAAAATATCTAATAGGATTTAATATCACAGATACAAATCCGCTCATTTTTGCCGCTTCTTTCGGACTCTTTGTAGCCAGTATTTTTTGCATATCATAGTTTGGAGCCGGACCTGCTGCACTGACAAGTATACCTTTAAACAACATCATGCCAAAGAACAGCGAAAAAAGTGAATACCCGTCACTTTGAATTTTATCATTTACTTCACTTATTATTCCTCTCCAGTCAATATTAAGATTTAATCCGAAAAAAGGAGAAAACCACCCGTCAGGCACATTAAGCTGATGAACTGCCAGTGCTTTCATAGCAATTATACCTATGACAAGGGAAGAAACCGTCATTATAAAGTACTGAACAAGATCAGCCCATACTATGCTTATCATGCCCCCCAGAACAGCATAGAACACAGCGAATGCCGTAAACACTATTCCATAGAGATGAGGCACAAATTCCGGTCTAATTCTAAACAAAGCATCCACAAATGAACCATATAAATCATTTAAAAAGCCTATCTTCTGAATCCAGCCCGGGGTATCTGACAGCCATTGTAATACTACCTCCCAGGGAATGAAAATCTCGATAAACTTGCCTAACCCTATAAATCCGTATGCCAGGAATCCTAAACAGCTTATTAATGCAAATACCACAACAATATTATGTGACAATGAGGCTCCCAATCCCCTCCCGAATCTCGTAGATATCCATTCGGCACCGGTTGTTACATTTGATCGTCTCAACCAGGCTGACAGATATACCATTAAAAATACCTGGTTAAAAACCGGCCACAACCACGGAATCCATATACTTTTCAGTCCGTATACAAATGCCAGTGTTACCAGCCACATTGTTCCCGATATATCGAACATGCCGGAAGCATTGGAAAGTCCCAGCATATACCATGGCAGTTTATTACTGCCAAGCAAATAGGATGATTTGCTCTTCTGTCCACGCTTCTTTAAAACCAGTCCGATTACTACAGTTGATAATAAATAGATACCAATAATCAGTATATCCCAAAATTTTAAACTCATGATATAATTATTACGTTAATATTATTATATATGATTTATATGATAAATATATTATTTAAAGTATAAATTTTAAATACACATTACTGAAAAAATATTATTGCTGCCAATATAGTATATATACAATTACATACAGATTGTCCCTTAACCAGGTATGAGGAATATAATAAAAAAAGCCCGGAAGAATAATCCCGGGCTTCTAATAAAATTCAAATATTTTTACTGGATAGTAAACTTGGCTGTGCCAACATACTTATTGTTGTTATACAGGGAGATGAAATATAATCCGCTTTCAAGGCTGGATATATCAATCCTTGTTCCTTTAACATCTTTAAGCATTAAAGCTTCCTGGCCAATGATATTGGTTATAACAACTTCATTAAAAATAGCATCAATATGCAGATAATCCATTGCCGGGTTAGGATAAACACTGAAATTAGATACTTTGTCAGTGTTAATTCCTTGTATCACACACTCAACTTCATCAGCGCTAAATACTACCGTACCTGCACCGTCCATGGTGTTCCATGCTTCATCTGCCGGTACACTTCCATCCTGCATCCATACAGCTCTTTTCCTTATATCTTCGCCTGCATCACGGTCAATTACAGT
>CAZOLY010000142.1:0-8686 GCA_964580815.1 uncultured Bacteroidales bacterium | reverse complement strand
AACCTATTACCAGAAAGATATCAAGTTAAGTGACAAATCAGGCGAATTTGCATGGGGAGTAAGTATTTCAAACCTGGGATCAAAAATATCATATACCGAAGGAACGGATAAATATTTTATACCTGCAAACCTTAGAGTGGGTGCCAGGTTGTCGGTTGACCTTGATGAGTATAATGCTATTAGTGTGACTACTGATATTAATAAGCTGCTGGTGCCAACACCACCTACCTACTATGCTGACAGTTCCGATGCCGAAGGTCATAAGGTCATCAAGGAAGGAAGGGAACCGGCATCTTCATTGCCTCTGAGCTGGATCGAGTCTTTCTATGACGCCCCCGGCGGATTTAAAGAGGAAATGCATGAAATAACTTATTCCATCGGCGCAGAGTACTGGTACAGGGAACAATTTGCCATTAGGGCAGGCTATTTTCATGAAAATGAATTTAAGGGAAACAGAAAATATTTTACTGTAGGTATTGGTCTTAAATTAAATGTATTCTTTATTGATTATTCCTATTTAATACCAACTTCAGGAAGAAATAATCCCCTGGCTAATACCATGAGGTTCACCCTCGGATTTATTTTTGACAAGTTCAGAGATCTAAGATAAAATGAATATCCGGGTAGGTTTTGGTTACGATGTTCACCAACTGAAACCAGGGTATAAATTTGTTCTGGGAGGCATCACTATTAAGTCCGATCGCGGTGCTGTCGGTCATTCCGACGGTGATGCATTAATTCATGCTGTATGCGATGCCCTTTTAGGTGCTGCAAATCTCCGGGATATTGGCTTTCACTTTCCCGATACATCAGATGAATTTAAAGATATAGACAGTAAAATACTCTTAAAAAGAACCATTGGCCTTTTAAACAAGCATGGTTATTCAGTAGGTAACATCGATACAACGATATGCCTGGAGAAGCCAAAAATCAGCAGCCTGATTCCTGAGATGCTGGAAACGCTTGCAAAGATCATAGGAATAGAAAAGGAAAATCTGTCTGTTAAGGCCACAACATCTGAAAAACTTGGATTTGTGGGCAAGGGAGAAGGTATTGCAGTCTTTGCGGTTGCCTTGATTTTTCGTCCGGCTTAGACCCTCAGATCATAATATGCAATTAAAAAAATATTTTCTCCAGATCATCAGGAGTACCGATATCCAGGCTTGTTCCCTTCTCAAATACTACTGATTCCACAAGCAACCCGCTTTTTATTGCTTCCAGGAATATATCGCCCGGATATAATTCCCTGTATAATTGTCCGCTAATTCTAACTTCACCTTCACTACCGCTGCTTATTATATTCTGGATATAACGGTTCATAAATTCCCAGAAAGAAGGATTCCATAGAGCAATTGTCCATCCGTATTTCAGATCAGGCCTGTTTTGCTTTATAAAGATACTTTTAATCTTTCCCTGGTTATCGAGCTCAACCATATCCCATTTTTTATAGTTGTCAACTTTAAACAGGCCCAGAACAATGTCAGCCTTTGTTTCGGCCATTTTTTCCTTAATCCTGATGAACGCTTCTGCCGGTTTAAAAATTATATCAGGATAACCCAGTGCTATGTATTTATTCCTGGTGAAAGGATACGCCTGGACAAGGGTGAATGGAGTCCCGTAAGGCAAATCCATTATAAGGTAGGAAATATTTACTCCTAAATCTTTTCCGTCGCCAAAATAAGCTGGTATGTCCCATTTACCCTGGCGCAGAATATAGTATATTTCATTAATGCCGGCAATCCGAAAACTATTTATTAAATATTCAGAAATGACATTAATTTTAACTTCCCCCTTGTCAGCTGATTTACTTTTCATTAAGGGATAAATCTCCTTGCTGCAAGGAATTTTGCCCAGCCTTGTTGCCAGGCCTCCTGCGGGAATAAGACCAACTATTTCCATAACTGACATTTTTATATAAATTTTTATTTAAAATTATCTCTTCTAACAAATTAAGATTCTGCAAAAGTTAGCAATACTATTAATGCAGAATTTATCAGAGTCTATATTTTTCCATTCTTCTGTAGAGCGATGTTCTCGTCAATCCTAAATCTTTTGCAGCCTGTGTAATATTACCCTGATTTTGTTTCAGCACCCTGACAATTATTTTTCTTTCAATATCTTCAAGGTTATATGTGTCAAATTCAGGGCTAACAATTTTTTTTGCCTGTGAAGTCAGGATGAAGTCATCAGATTCAAGGGTATTATTATCGGTCATGATAACAGCCCTTTCAACAGCATGTTGCAGTTCCCTCACATTGCCCGGCCAATCATAATGGCTCAGTTTTTTTACTGCCCCTGAAGATATCCTGTTTATGGACTTTTTATATTTTTTAGAATATATTTTCAGAAAATGATTGCCAAGCAGCTCTATATCCTGCGATCTTTCACGCAAGGGAGGAAGATTTATTTCAACAGTATTAATCCTGTACAATAAGTCCTGGCGGAACTCATCTTTAGCTGCCATACTATATAAATCGTTATTTGTTGCACAGATAAGGCGAACATCAACAGAAACAGGTTTATTGCTCCCAACCCTGGTCACCTGTTTCTTTTCAATTGCCGATAACATCTTTGTCTGCAGAGGAAGAGACAGGTTCCCTATTTCATCCAGAAACAAGGTGCCTTTTGATGCTATTTCAAACCTCCCTGCTTTGTCTCTCTTTGCATCAGTAAAAGCTCCCTTCTCATGGCCGAATAATTCGCTCTCAAAGAGAGTATTTGTTATTAACCCCAGGTCGACACTTATAAATATCTCATCCTTTCGTAATGAGTTTCTATGTATAGCCCTGGCGACCAATTCTTTGCCCGTTCCATTCTCACCTAAAATAAGCACGTTTGCATCAGTTTCTGCAACCTTCTTTATTATCGAAAACACTTCTTTCATTTCCTGAGAATTTCCGACAAATTCATGATAAGGCTGATCCATTGCGCTGCAAATCTCCCTCTGTCTTGTTCTGAGCTCGTCTGCTTCAATTCTCGATCTTCTTAGTTTTACAGATGCGGAAACGGTAGCAAGAAGTTTCTCGTTTTGCCATGGTTTGAGAATAAAATCAGTAGCACCTGATTTTATAGCTTTTACAGCATTTTCTGCGTCCCCAAAAGCTGTCATAAATACAACCACTGCTTTGGGGTCGATATCAAGTATTTTCGCCAGCCAGTCAAATCCTTCCTTCCCGCTTATGGAATTCCCCGTGAAATTCATATCCAAAAGAATAACATCATAATATTCTTTTGTAATAAATTCAGGAATTTTCTCAGGAGAACCCAGGGTGGTTACCTCTTCAAAATGTGATTTTAATAATAATCTCAGGGAAGCTAAAATATCCTCATTATCATCAACGATAAGTATTCTGCCAACGTTATTATCCATGATAACTAATAATAATGCCTGAATTTATTCAACTATAAAAACAAAAGTACATATAATTTTTTGAATGTTCGTATTCGTACGTTTTATGTAGTATATTCGTACAAATGAATATAGTTTAATTATGTAAATATTATTCTAAAAAACAGTATGCCAGTTAATTATATTCTTTGGCATAGATAATGATAAGTTTTTTTCACCGGAAGGTAAAATAATTGCTACTTATGGAAGGAATGGACAGAAAAATTGAAAAGAAAGGTATCAGCAAAAAATATATCTGGCTGGGAATATTTTGTATTTTAATATTATTGGCCTTGATAAAAATAATCTTTGGGGATAAGAGCACAAAACTTAATGTTGATGCTGAAAAAATAACAATAAAGGAGGTAATTTATGATAAGTACCAGGATTATATCTCTGTGAATGGTGTTGTTGAGCCTATAAAAACAATATACCTGGATGCAATAGAAGGTGGAAGAGTTGAAGAGATACTAATTGAAGAAGGTAATATGGTTAAAAAGGGTGATATTATCATAAGACTTAGTAATGATAACCTGGTGCTTGACATTTCAAGCAATGAAGCGGTGGTCGCCAGGGCAATAAATGATTTGAAAACAACACGGCTCAATCTTGAAAATCAAAAGATAAGCCTTAAGACCCAGATCTTGAATTTACAGTACCTGCTGAAAAAGCTGGAAAGGACATATAATTATAATATAAAACTCCTGGAGAACAATCATATATCAAATGAGGAATTTCAATACTCCAGGGAACAGTATGAGCTGACAATGCAACAGCTCGAGCTGCAAAAGCAAAAGTATGTTCATGATTCCATATATATGATCACAAGGATTGCATCGGATGAAACATCTATAGACAGGATGCAGAATAATCTCTTATTAACAAGAAAAAGACTTGAAAATCTGAATATCAAGGCTCCTGTCAACGGGGAACTGGCATCCCTTAATCCCGAGATAGGTGAAGTCGTCAGCTATGGGTCACGAATAGGGACAATTAATATTCTCGATTCTTATAAAATGCGTATTAACATAGACGAGCATTATATTGCAAGAATAATAAAAAACCTTACCGGTGAGTTCGAATTCGCCGGCGGCAAACATAGCCTGGTAATTACAAAAATTTATCCCGAGGTGAGAAACGGCACATTTGCCGTTGACATGGAATTTACAAGCGATATTCCTGAACAGATAAGAATTGGACAGACAGCACGCATACGCCTGGAATTAGGAGAATCACAGGATGCATTATTAATACCCAAAGGCGGGTTCTATCAAAGTACAGGCGGACAATGGGTATATGTTGTCGATAAGAACAATGAATTCGCGGTAAAAAGAAATATAAAAATCGGACGTCAGAATCCCAGATTTTACGAGGTGCTGGATGGCCTTGTTGAAGGGGAAAAAGTTATTGTCTCAAGTTACGATAATTTTGGTAACAATGATAAGCTAATTCTGAAATAACAATGAAAGACATAAACATACCTATTCCTGATATAAATGAAAATGAAACTGCCGAGGTAGAGGTTAATGTTAAAGGAAGAAAACTCAGATATAATTTCAGAGTCGTTTCATTTCCCTGGGAAAAGGAGGACAAGCTAACAGAGACTAAGGATCATCTTTCGATATCACTGGCAAGGATCTACAGGTTAAAAAAAAGTATTGAAAGTTACGATAATGACTGGGAATTGATTCAAATATATAAACCTTCTAAAAATGCTGATCATATCCATATTTTGTATCGTAAGAAAAAACATTAATTTTAGGGAAATCATGTGACAATAAACATGATATTTTTAAGTTATCTGAATAATTAATAATATAAATACTAAAAAATCAGTGATTTATGAAAAAGAGTGTTATAATAATTGCGGCCATTTGTGTTTTCCTGTTAAATAATATAAGTGCACAAAAAATATGGACCCTGGAGGAATGCATCACTTATGCACATCAGAATAACCTGCAGATAAAAAAACAGGAATTAAATTCCAGGATGATAAACAACAATTATATGCAATCCAAATTAGCAGTACTGCCAAGTTTAAACCTGGGAGCATCGAGAGATTTGAATTACGGCAGGTCGGTTGACCCGTTCACGAATGACTATATTACGGAAAATACATCTTCCGACAGGTACTATGCCAGTTCATATCTTAATATTTTTAACGGTTTGCAGACACTTAATACAATAAAACAAAAAAAGTATAACTTTTTATGTAGCGAGCAGGACATAGAAAAGACCAGGAACGATATTACCCTGGAAATTGCCACTGCATATCTTCAGATCCTGTTTTGCAGGGAGTTGCTGGAAATATCGGAAAGCCAGCATGACGTAACACTCCTTCAGGTTGAAAAAACAAGGAAGCTGGTTGAAGTAGGTAACTCTGCTAAAGGCGAATTATATCGAATGGAAGCACAGGCTGCAAATGAGAAACTTAATGTTACAAATGCAAATAACCAGCTCAAACTTGCGTATCTTGATTTAACACAGCTTCTTGACCTGGATTCGGTAGGCGACTTTGATATTATCTTTCCCTCTGATATAAAAATAGATACAACTTATATACTGAAAGATTTAATAACAATATACCAGGAAGCCCTGAATTACCTGCCACAGATAAAAAGTGCGGAGTACGCACTTAGGAGCACGGAAAAGAGCCTGGCAGTCCAGTGGGGCCGGAGAAGTCCTCAAATCTATCTGCAGGCAAGTTACTATACAGGCTATTCGAGTACAGGAATTATCCCCGACATTAGTGCCCCCTATAACAGGACGGTAGGTTTTGTAGACGGCGATATTAACCAGCCAGTAACAATTCCCGATTATCCATATATTGATTACCCTTACAATGATCAGATTAAGGATAATGTAAATAAATATGTTTCCATAGGGATTAATATTCCTATTTTTAACCAGTATCAGGTTAACAGGGATATCAGCAATGCAAAAATATCACTGAATAACTCAAGGCTTGACCTTGATCTGACAAAACAATTATTATATAAAGAAATACAGCAGTCACATGCTGATGCTGTCGCAGCCCTTGAAAAATACAGATCAAGTATGGAAGCTGTAAAATCAAATGAAGAAGCCTTTGTTTACACCCAGCAAAAACTTGATGTCGGACTTGTAAGTTCAGTCGATTATAATATCGCCAAGAATGACCTTTTAAAGGCAAAATCCGATTTGCTGCAAGCCAAGTATGAATATATCTTTAAAACGAAAATTCTGGATTTCTACTCGGGGAATCCTATTGTCCTCTGAAATATATCTTTATTGTACGAAAATCATATAAATCAGAACCGCCATGAAAAAAGTCGCATCCGCTGTTATTTGCTTGTTCATTCTGACTCATGTAATCGGACAGGTTTTCAATACTGCCACTACATTAAAAAAAGGTAAATTCGCTCTTGGGCTGAATCCCGCATATTATAATGATAACCTGGCGCTGTTCCTTCACGGTAATTTAGGAATAGTGTCTGGTGTTGACCTGTCTGCTAAATATGGCTTCCTTGACGGATCAGACTATATTGGTGCCGACCTTGAATGGGCTCTGTTAAAAAGTAAACCCGATGTTTCAATCACTACAGGTGCTCATGCAACAGATGATTTTGCCCTCGATTTGTCTGTCAACCTCTCATTCCCTGTTAAAGGAGGAATAACACTTTATACAGGGGCAGATACGGACTTATGTTTTAATAATGATGTAGACCTGTTGTTATGGATCCCTGCCGGAGTTGATGTAAAAATCAGGAAAAAACTATCATTCCTCTTTGAAGGAGAAATACCGGTTAATGATCTTGCATTCCCGGTAATTGACGGGGGAGTTATGTTTTATTTCTAAATCTTTTTCTCAAAACATTTAAAGGGGGTTTTCTGAAATGTCGAATAAAACTCCCCTACTTCATCATAGCTGCTATTAGTATATAAATTTGCCTCAGCCTGGTTGCTGCTTAACGTATCAAGCCTGATATAACTGTATTTTTTTTCACCGGCATATTTTTCGGCAAACTTAACAAGCATTTCCGCAATACCCTTGTCCTGCCACACAGGATGGACGGCCATCCTTTTCATATAAAGAATCTTTAAATTATTGCCAGACCAATGTATTCCTTTATATTCATCAGGCTCTGATTCATTAAGGGTAACCATTCCAACGCAAACACCATTGTTTTTGACGACATAAATGAATCCCTTGTCTAAATCCAGGCCTATCTCTTCAACCCCCGGATAAGAACTATTCCAGTGCTTCATGCCTTTTGAGTTCATATCCTTAACACATTCCCTTACCAAAAAAAGTATCTCAATTAAATCAGATTGTTTGGCTTGAAGTATTTCCATTTAATCAATTCTTACTCAACAAACAGTAACATTATAACTACTTTATCCCGGCAATATCAATTCAATTCAAATATAATTAAATTATAACTAAATCTGAAAGAGATGATATATTATTGCTACAAAAGACCATACAAAATTAAAAGTTATTTTTTTAATCATTCTGTAAAAATAAATTTTAAATTTATCCGTATCTATATAACCTATATAATTTATGAATTTTATTTGATTGATGAAAATATTTAAAATAATACTTGTTCTGATTATTTTTTTATTTGTTGCTTTTTCATGCAGAAAGGATAACTTCATTACTTCTGGGTCTGCAAAGCTCTCATTCTCAGTGGATACTGTAACATTCGATACTATTTTCACATCCATTGGCTCAACAACAAAAAACTTTCGGGTATATAATCCTCATAGCCAGCCAATAATAATTTCAAGTATATATCTTGCAGGGGGCCAGAATTCGTACTTCAGATTAAATATTGATGGCAACAGGTCAAACAGCGTTAGCAATATTGAAATACCCTCAAAAGACAGCCTCTATATTTTTATTGAAATAACAATTGATCCGTTTGGAGTTAATAGTCCCATGATAGTAAAGGATTCAATAGTATTTGTCACCAACGGAAATTACCAGGATATTAAACTTATTGCATTCGGACAGGATATGCATCTTATCAACGGGGAAATAATTGAATCTCAAAGCTGGATAGCAGATAAGCCCTATCTTGTTTATAATTCAATGGCAATAGATACTGGCCATATTTTAACTATTGAAGAAGGGACGAGGGTTTATATGCATGATCGCTCAAGCTTAATCGTATGGGGCCAGCTAATAGTAAACGGGACAAAAGATAATCCTGTGATTTTTCAGGGCGACCGGATAGATGAGCATTTTTATGATTCTGTAGCCGGACAATGGGGTACTATTTATATTGATCCTATTAGTGTTGATAATGAGAT
>CAZOLY010000141.1:0-8782 GCA_964580815.1 uncultured Bacteroidales bacterium | reverse complement strand
TAAAAGGTAAGCCGCCAAAATAAACTTTTTCGGGCAAATTCAATGCTTCGACTTTATTCTTGATCTTATTTACAGTAGCCTGCATATCAGCGTCGGGAAGTAATGTGAATAAAATAACTGTAGCCGTTCCATCTTTAGACACTATTACCCCTTTGTACATTTCTTTAGAAAAGACATAGTTTTTAAGGCTGTCTAATTCTGATTGTTTATCGGGCAAATCATACTCATCTACCAGTTTCCCGATTTCAATTCCCCAGTCAGAGCTTTTAATGTCGAGAATATTGGTGATACTTGTTACGGTTGACACACCAGTAGTAATTCTTAAACTGTCAGTAATTTGTTTTATATGCTGCAATACTTCTGTTTTAAAAACATTGTCAGTTTCCAAAACTATCATGCCTATATCATTTCCACCGTATTGCTTGCCTATGTTCTTATATAAAAGTGCTGTCGGGTCATCATCAGGCAAAGTATTCAGTATATCTGAATTTATTGTTAAATACTTGATTTGATAGCCAAAAAAAAGGGTTAGTCCCAAAACACTAACAACGATTACCCATTTCAATTTTATGATTCTCAGTGCTAATCTTTCCATAATTTTTAAAGTAATTATTGACTAATATAGTTTTAAAGTCAATGCAAAAATAAAAATAATAATTGACTTATATTGTTTTGTGGTCAAATTAAATTTAAAAAAAAGTTAAATTATTTTTTATAAGATCTTAAACTATTTATTATCATAGTTACAATTTCATTAATAGTACTTTCATATTCAGGATATTTATTCTGTAAATATAAAGGAAGTTCTATGCTATTTAGAAGCATCATAACAGCATTTACTGTTGATTCTATATTTTTAATATCAAGATAACCTTCGCTATTACCTTTTTTAAAAATCAGATTAAGTTGAATGTATTCAAACTCAGCAAAATCGTCCCTGACATCTTTAACGAAATGATATTTTTCAAAGAAGTCAGCTTTAAGTGTTTCGTGATAATTAACTGCTGTGCTTAGTAATTTTAAACGTGTAAGAAAATATTTTTTAATTATAGTTAACGAATCTTTATTACTACCTGTAATTTCGCTCAATTTTTTCTTGACATTACTTAATTCTTGTTTCAACACTTCGTTAAATAGTTCTTCTTTACTTTTAAAATAGTAATAAAGAACGCCTTTTGCCTTATGAATATTTTTGGCAATCTCATCCATAGTGGTTTTATGAAACCCATATTTAGAAAAATATTTTGTTGCTGATTCAACAATTGAATTCTTTACGTCTATTTCTGACATAAAATTTGACTTTTCTTGTTTACGGGTCAAAATTAAGAATTACTAATCACACAACAAAATTTCATTGATATTTCCATTTTAATTGACTTTGAGTAAATGTAATAAAATCCCACAAACCCTTGTCCAAGCTATGTTTTATATTGGCTGTTATCCCACGTTTTATTTTATAGGTTTATACAAAAAGTTTTTAAATCTTACTTCCCCAACACCCATGGAACAAAGGCCAATACGTAAACTTAAAAAATTACTGAGTACATTGTGATTATAGGAAGATACTTCTACAGAATTTTCTATTTTATTCCACTTTTCTCCATCAATACTGTAATACATGTCAACAGTATTATTGATATTTTTTAGGCGAAGGAAAACATGTTTATTAATTACTTTTTTCTCGGTTGGAAATTGCCAGCCCCGAAGGTTTGCTAAAATGTTTTCTTTATCTGCTAATATTCCTGAATATGCTTTTTGATTATAAAAAAGTATTAATCCCCCCGTTGCATTACCCTCAATATCAAGTTCTACTTGTGCTATATACGAATGGTCTGATGGAACACAAAGCAAAGGTGAACTCTCAGCTACAGAATTCCCTTTTGCCTTAATTACTATACTGCTGTTGACCATACTAAATCTGCTGGTATCATATTCGCCAAAGAATTTCCAGTGAGGTTTCAAAGTATTGCCTTCAAAGGTATCATTCAAGGAAAATACTTTATTTGTTACTATTCCTTCAGGTCTTTTAATGGGTTCATCTGTTTTAATGCCATTTGGAATTTTATACCAACCTTCATCTGTCCACTCTATAGGCTGAAGTAGGGTTTGACGTCCCATGTTATAATACCCGTTTTCATATCCATGAAAAATCAACCACCATTTTCCGTTTGCATCTTCAAATACGGTTCCATGTCCAACTGACCACCATTTTTCCGAACAATCATTTGTCCTGATAATTGGATTATATGGTGAATTCTCCCATGGTCCCAGAGGAGATTTGGAACGCGCCGAAATTACCATATGACCTGTAGCCGGACCAGCAGTTCCTCCTTCAGCAACTGTCAGATAATAATAGTCACCTCGCTTTACAAGCTTTGGGCCTTCCAAACAGAAACATTCAATAGTCCATTCACGAGGTATTGGCCAGCCATAGTAGGTGTGTTTAAGCTCCCCTATTACTGAAAGCCCATCGTCAGACAAAGGCACGTAACTTCCGCTACTAAAATATAAATATCGCTTACCTTCAATATCTGTAACATGACCTGGGTCGATATTTCCAACTTTTAAATCAATCGGGTCGCTCCAGGGCCCACCAATTGAATCAGCTGTTATGACATAATTTGTATTATTAGCCGGAAAATAGATATAATATTTATTCTTATTTTTCACCAAATCTGGTGCCCATACTGATCCTACATATTTATGCAATGCATTAGTAACCGGATTCCAATTGATTAAATCTGTTGAATGCCAAATCAATAAACCCGGATAATAATCAAAAGAAGAATGAACTACATAGTAATCGTTGCCATCACGCAATAGGCTTGGGTCCGGATAATCTCCTGCAAAGATTGGATTTATAAAAAATCTCTCATCCGTTTCATTTGTATTAATTTGATATTGCGCAATTAATGAAAAACACAAATGAGTAAGCAATATTATTATAACGGTTTTCTTCATATTTCAATTAATGTAATTTAGGCCATAAAGTTATGGATTTTAATTTTTGTGTTAGTCTCTATACTATCGTTTCCTATATGCGTGCTAACCTTCTGCATATGAATTGTTGCCGGTTGCGGGCTTATTTTCTGTAGATATTGTGCCAGTCATATTAGATTAATTAGTATTTCATTTGCATTTAAATATATTTATTTTACACTAATTTAAGGTTATAAAGACATCAATTTTTCTTCATCAAATAATCACCAAGGGGTATTGGATCGTGAGTTTTTGCCCATTGAGATGTAATGTCATATTGTTCCTTAAGGTTATCGAAATTAAATAATAGAAAATTAGCTTTAAATTCAGGTATCCAGATATAAGTAATGGGAACCAGTTCAGGCGCTTCAGTAGCATACGCCTCCAGTCTTTTCATAATCCCTTTTTTGAGTATAGCATCAAGTGAAATACCCAGATTATCAAATAATTCATTATCGTTTATTCCAAATCCTTTCAACTCTTCACTGATTTCTGGTACACTATCGCTTTTTCTACTTATAATATAGACTTTTTCAACGCCAGTACCCCTGAATCTTTCAAATTCAAGAAGGGCATGGTATGGAACATGGTCTTCACCAACTCCCCCATCAACATATTCGACATCTGGAATAGTTTTTACATTTCTTATTCTAACGGATGGAAAAACAATAGGAAAAGCCGATGAAGCCATCATTATATCGACCAAGCTTAATGTTGTATCGGTTTCTTCATTAATCTTCCTGCTGCACATCCTGTAAACGATTTTTTTCAAGTAAAAATCTTCCGGATGAGTGAAGGATATTTCTGTAATAATCGGGAGATCACCAATCCTGAAATATCCCAATTTCTCTTCAACTACCCTTTTATAAAGTTCTCTGGCAGGTAAAGTATTTACAGGAATTTTTTCCCCTTCTTGTACAAATACATCACTTGTATTAAGGTTGTAAAGAATATTTTTATAGTCATCCCACGTCATTTTCTCACTTATAATACCGTTTAATATAACTGCGTTAAGAGCACCAGAGCTCACTCCTGAAATAAACACCAGGTTTTTTAGCAGACCTCTTTTATCCAATTCTTCAAGCAATGCAGCTTCCTGAGGTATTCGTGCTGCAGCGCCGGTTATAATAATTGCGATACCATTTCTTGGATTTGGAATAACTGTTTCTTGAATTTTATTATCCTTCATGCCAAGAAAGATTATCAAAACAGTTAAAAAAATAATCAAAATAAGTGGTAAGGTGATTTTTTTCATAGAATTTTTTATTTAAAGTATTACCGCCAACGGTACCGCCATAGATGCAGTTGCCGATATGTTTTTTCGTAAATTGTCCATGTGCGCTAAAGTACGAAAAATTGTTTACCTGCCAAACCGCTAGCCCACGGCAATGGTTCCTATGCGGTGTTGTATGCTGGCCATTATTTTATTAAAACTGAAATATCATTTTGTATTAACCATTTTCTATTAATGAGATGCCATTCTTGCAACATAACTGATCTTGTTATCTCTCCACAATTATATCGTACAGTTACTATACTCTTTTCAATTGCTATAGAATCGATAACCTTCAATGACAATGTACTCATATCAATTATCTTATAACTATTCTGATTTATAACAGTTTGAATTAATTCGCCAATATTATCCCTGCCACAAATAGGTTGTGTATTATACCGATATATACATGCCTTTTTAGAATATAAAGATACTAATGAATCAACGTGACCATTATTAAACCACTTCATACTTAATTTATTTTGTTCTTTAAAAGCTTTATTAATATTTATTATTTTTTGTGATTTACTTTCTGAACATTTAATAAATAATATCAAAAAAGTAGCTGCTAACATCGCGGTTAATATTATAATTTTTTTCATAGTGTTTGTTTTTAAGTTAAATAAATCAAAAAAATATCTAATAAATTGCTCGAGCCATTTTGTGATAATAAATTCAGAATTAGTGAATCCTCTTGGTTTATTCTCAATCAAATTATTATAATTATAATCTAATGCAGCAAAAATTACTTTTATAGTATAACTCCTTGGTGTAACTTCGCCTGATTCAATCCGTTGCAAAGTTCGTACATTTAAATTACATTTTTCAACAAGCTCCTCTTGAGTTAAACCTTTCGCTTTCCTTAATTCAGCTATTTTTTTCCCTAATTCCGGTTGATTCATAATTCTTTGAATTTTTGAACAATTTTATAGATTAGCTTAAAAACATTCCACGAATTTTTTGGTATTTGTCCCGACATTTACCCGACTTATTTGTCAATGTAATCATAATTTATCGGATTACGCTTAGAATAATGGCTTGCGTACAAAGGTCCTGCAATATGAAAAGTTGGGGAGTGCGGGCTACATTCGTATCCACGCGTGTCAGGGGGCGTTATTACTTAAAGTGTCTGACAATTAGGGCAAAAATATACAGCACCTCCGAGATACGTCTCTTTAACAATCGCATTACCACAATTAGGGCAAGGGTTTTTTAATGTGTTTTTTGAGAGTATTGTTTTGTATCCACCAATATATCCAAATAAATCTTTTTCAGTATCCCGTCCTCCCATATTAGTCATTTTATTTAAAGTAACTTTCAGACTATGAAATAGTTCAGCTTTTTGGAAATCAGTAATGGTAGATTTTTTTCGTTTTGGATGAATACATGCATTAAATAAAATATCTTGTAAAACTCCATTGCCAAGTCCTGGAATACGTTGTTCAGTCGCAAGCAAAGCCTTTAGGGAAATATCTTTTGTGGTATTTTTAAAAATGTTATCAAAATATAATTCATCGAAAGTGTCATCCAGAGGAGAAATACTTTTTAGACTACCTTGATAATATGGATTATCGAATATTCCTCTATGTACCCATATTCCGCCATACATTGCAACTGTGCATGCCACAAAACTACCATCATCAAATACAACTAACAACTGGTGTTTTTCCGGATGTTGTTCAGAAGATAGATAATATCTCATATTGGTACCGTCTCCAATTGTTATACATATATCCTCATCACAATAAATATCAACAAACATTCCATGTCCTTTTGTTGATTTAATTTGCCTTCCTGTTAAAAGCTTTACGTATTCTGTGGGGTCACCGCAATAAAAGGCAAATTTATGCTGACTTGTAGCAGTATAAACTTCGACTATCTTTTTATTTATCAGAGTATTGCCTGCTTGAATACTAATTGTTTTTGATTCGGGAATTTCTAACATAATTGTATTAATTTTTAACTCTCAATATCTAATTATAGCATATAATAGCTCTTGTCTTGACCCCTCCCTTTATTTGGGGAAGGTAAGATTTATATTAAAAAATAGTGGATGAAATATTTTATAAAATTATTATATTTAAAGTAAATTATATATATATGAAAACAACCTGCAGGAATATAATAAGCGATAAACGTTTTCAAAGGCTTCCGAAATGGATTAAAAATACCTGTTTCTTTTTAAACAGATTAAGGGTGCCGGCCAAACTAATATTTTTATTTGTTTCGGTTCTCTCAACTATCTGGTTCATAATCCGTGTCATACCGAAGCCCAGCCGTGCTACGTATCCCTGTATGCAAGTGGCCATGCCGATAATGTCAAGCTTTTTCGTATGGCTGTTATCGGTTACCGCCTCATGGTTTGCTTTTAAAAAAGCCAGGCAGAAATTTATAAATGCCCGGTATCTTGCTTTTACAGCTTTTATTCTAATTGGAATTGCATCTGCAGTTATAGTCCTTACTTCTAATTCATTATTTCTAAAAGCAAATGTTAAGGTATGGTACGAAACAAATAAGCCAATTGGAATAGCCCGGGGTATTCATCCCGGACGGGTTGCGTGGGCCCATAATCCCAAAATCGCAACCTGGGATGGGAAAACAGGATTCTGGTGGGAAGATAAATATACAAACCAGGAAGAAACAGATATCCTCCTCAAAGAGTCATTATTGTTGCTTACAGGAAATAATAACTCCGGAGAGGCCTGGCAATCCCTGTTTATGTATTTTAATAAAACGAAGCGTGGCCTGGAAGCCGGATATCAAAAAGATGAAAGGATTGCTATTAAAATTAACCAGAATAATACGTACAGTCAGGAGAGCACAAATGAGATTAACTCAACGCCTCAATTGGTATTATCCATGCTGAAAAGCCTGGTAAACGATGCCGGTGTTCCGGAAGATAAAATAACTGTCTTCGATGCCAGCAGATTCATCACTGATAATATTTATGAAAAATGCCATACAATTTATCCGCACGTTGCATTTGTTGATAACTCAGGTGGCAATGGCCGTATTAAATCAGGTTATATTCCTGATGCTATACCTTATTCTGCCGATAATGGGAGCCTGGCCCGCGGATTAGCCACTTGTGCCGTGGAGGCTGATTATCTGATTAATATGGCAGTTTTAAAGGGGCATGTCGGACAAGGAGTTACATTATGCGCGAAGAATTATTACGGGGTGACCAGTATTTATGCAGACTGGAGGAAAAATGCACATAATAACTTTGATCAAAATCGCGATGGAAGTCCGCGCTATATGACTTTTGTTGATTTTATGGGGCACAAAGATTTAGGTGAAAAGACTTTGTTATTCCTGGTCGATGGCATATACTCCAACAAGTTTGTTGATAATGTACCTTCATTCAAATGGCAAATGGAACCATTTCATAATAATTGGCCGTCAAGTATCTTTGTATCCCAGGACATGGTTTCTATTGATGCTGTCTGTATGGATTTTATCCTGAATGAATGGCCCGATGCCCCCGATTTGGAATATTGCGATATGTATTTAAGGGAAGCAGCACTGGCAGGTAATTCCCCATCCGGAACAGTATATGATCCTGAACGTGACGGGACTGCAATTACAGAAAGTCTCGGAGTACTTGAACACTGGAACAATCCCCTTGAGAAAAAGTATAGCAGGAATCTGAATTCAGGTGATGGCATAGAGTTGCTTTATGTTCTTTGTGACAGGAATAATTGACGCTGCCCCTCTAAATACCAAGCTCCTCTTTAACTTCAGCAAACATTTTTATTGCAAATTCCAGATCTTCCCTGGAATGTGCTGCTGATATCTGCGTACGTATCCGCGCCTTCCCCTTTGGAACTACGGGATAAAAAAAGCCTACAACATATACCCCTTTCTCAAGCAGCCTTGCTGCCATTTTTTGGGCAAGCTTTGCGTCCCCAAGCATTACCGGCACTATGGGGTGGATTCCCGGTAAAATATTAAAGCCTAGTTTTGACATCTCTTCCCGAAAGAAGCTCGTATTTTTATGCAGTTTTACCCTTAAATTATCCGATTCACTTAACAGTTCAATAACCTTAATGGAAGCTTTAACAATGCTTGGTGCAACAGTATTGGAAAACAGGTAGGGACGGGACCGCTGTCTTAATATATCCACTATCTCTTTCCGGCCACTTGTGTAACCACCACTGGCACCACCCAGTGCTTTCCCTAAAGTCCCTGTAATAATATCAACCCTTCCGATAACATCGTTATATTCATGCATCCCTCGCCCGTTTTTCCCCATAAATCCGACAGCATGTGAGTCGTCAACCATTATGAGCGCATCATATTTTTCAGCTAAATCACATATTCCCTTTAGATTCGCTATATAACCGTCCATGGAAAAAACACCGTCCGTGGCAATTAATTTGAAACGGGTATTTGCTGCTTCCCTCAGCTTTTCTTCCAGATCGGTCATATCATTATTTTTATAGCGGAACCGCTGTGCCTTACAGAGTCTGATACCATCAATTATGCTGGCATGATTCAGTTCATCGCTAATCACTGCATCTTCTT
>CAZOLY010000140.1:0-8995 GCA_964580815.1 uncultured Bacteroidales bacterium | reverse complement strand
AATAAACTGCTGCTCCGATTAATCCGAGCCCATAGATTGCATTTGCTGCAGGAGCGCTTTCCTGAATTTTTTGTTTCATGATTTTTCCCTTTCTTTTTTTGTTATTATTCCAAAAATAGTTGTTGTTAATTTGGGTTAAATATAATAATATACATCACAATTTTTATAATGGTTATTATTAATTTTATTCAATTCCGAATTAACAACATCCGCAGGACTATAGGTTATAAATGCACATTTACGAACTATATTCATTTTTGGAGCTAATTCTTTGTACATCTTATATACAATTTCCTTTTCTTCCTCAGAGAAATCAAATACAGCATCTCTTATATCTGCAAATTATGACCACAAGTTAAGCACTATTATGTCCCTTCCTTTTTGCTTACATTCTATTCAGGGAATCGGCAATTTCAATTACATCATCCCATACCCTTAAGAAATTTTCTGAGAGTATCTTTTTAATATCACTTTCCGTATACCCGCGCTTAAGCAATTCAAAGACAATAACCGGATAAGTTGATACATCTGGTAAATCGACCGGTTTTGCCAATCCAATACCGTCATAATCAGAGCCTATTCCAACATAATCTATGCCTGTCAGTTTAATTATGTGTTCGATATGATCGACAAATTGTTTTGAATCCGAAAATAATTTGTGAGTTTTCCCATACTTCAGTGTAAAATCATTACCCTCTTTTGAATAAATGTCAATACCGGTTGAATCCTGCCATTTATAAAAAAGGTATTCCCAATTTTTCAGGCAAAGCGAATCAAGGAAAAAGGAACCTAAATTTACCATAACTACCCCATTCTTCTCTGCTATGGCTTTAATCAGAGTATCCGGCAAATTCCTCTCCAAACCGGGCGTGAAATATCTGCATGATGAATGAGTGGCTATAACGGGAGCTTTGGAGTATCGCAACGATTGAAAGACAGTGCTGTCTGTTGAATGGGAAATATCTATAATTATCCCCAGATGGTTCATCTCCTTTATCACTTCCACTCCAAATGGGCTTAATCCGCTCCATATCCTGTTTTCATCAAAATTGGAATCACTAATCTGGTTTGTCCTGTCATGACAGAGAGTTATATATACTATACCCTGATCCTTCAGGTACTTTAAATATCTTAAATCATTTCCGACAGGGGAGCCATTCTCCAGGCAGAGTGGCATCGAAAACAAGCCCTTTTCAAAATTTTTTCTGACATCAACAGGGGTGAAAGCCGGTGCACATTTATACGGATAGTTTTTCGTATAACCGGTAATTATCCCCAGTAATGAATCAACCATAACACGGCCTTCCTTAACTCCGTAGCTTGAATTGATATACACTACGGATAAGGCAGCATTTAACCCTCCTTTTTTCGCCCTCACAAGATCAAAATCACCTTCAGATGTTCTTCCGGAAATATTACCTGGAAATCTGATAAGCCTCTCCGGCCAGTCAATATGTGAATCCAGAATAATATTCTCCTCACATATCCTGTGAGCTTTTTCCCAAAGCTCATTTTCTGATTTATGTCTGTAACTGTCTTTACATGACGGAAGAATAACAATTAGCAGAATCGATATGAAAATTTGCTTAATGGTCATTATTGTTATAGTTTTACAAGTAAGTTAGCTTATCTACAGTCCGGTTAGTATTAGAATGCAATTTCGTAATTTATTTAGTAATTAAAAAGGATATTTAAGTATGAAATTAATTAAGAAAGTTATTCTGTTCCTAACAACAATTTTGTGTTTGTCTGCCTCATCACTCTTTGGCGCTGGCGATGAGCCTAAACCCGCAACTCCTCATGCTTCAAAAGAAGCCAGGGCTCTTCTGAAGTTTCTATACAGTATTTCAGGAAAGTATATATTGACAGGTCAGCATAACTATCCCAATATTAAAGACAGAAATTCGAGGTTTGCAGCCGAATATATAGGTAAGACGCCTGTTATTTTTAGCACCGATTGGGGATTTGCCAGGGATGGCGACACGGACTCCCACCTTGCCAGGCCGGATATTGTCGAAGAATGTATAAGGCAGCACCAGCTTGGTTCAATTATTACGATTTGCTGGCACGCAGTGCCACCAACTGCGGACGAACCGGTCACCTTCCGTCCCCTGCCTGATGCCAGGCCTGACTCTCTGGCAAGTGTCCAGGGTCAGCTCCTTGATCGGCAGTTTGAGGATATTCTCAAACCCGGTACAGAACTATACAAACGCTGGTGTGCACAGGTAGATACCATTGCTTTCTACCTCAAGAAACTCCGGGATGCACATGTACCTATACTGTGGCGGCCATACCACGAAATGAATGGTAACTGGTTCTGGTGGGGTGGACGTCATGGAGAATTCAGCACCAGGGCTCTTTACGGCCAGATGTTTGACCGGTTTGTGAATCATCACAAACTTAACAACCTGATCTGGGTATGGAGCGTTGACAGGCCAAATAAGCCAGAGATGCGGTTCACGGACTTTTATCCCGGGAGTGAGTATATCGACATTCTCTCCCTGGATGTTTACGGGAATGATTTTAACCAGTCATATTACGACAGCCTGCTGGCTATATCAGAAGGGAAACCACTTGTCCTTGGGGAAGTGGGCAATCCGCCCTCACTTGAGGTATTGGATAACCAGTCCGGGTGGGCATATTATGTCATCTGGGCGGGATTGGTTCATAATACTTTGAAGAGACAATATAAAGTGCTGATCAATGATCCGAGGGTTCTAAGCATGGAAGATCCTGCCTATGCGGCGGCTGTTGCTCCATATCGCTCTGCATGCGGATTATCTCTGCTATCTGTAAAAAAGAATCAGTCTCCTGATTTTTCGGGAGAATGGATCTTCAGTGAAGAGAAAAGCGTACTTGATAATTTTGGAATATTCACTATTCCTCATAAGCTGGATATTGTTCAGGAAGGAAATGATATCACTATTAGAAAAACCCGGATCCTGGAATATGCAGATGATGAAATTACTGAGGATAAATTTACACTTGACGGCAAAGAATACGAATCGGAGTACTGGAATTCCCCGCGCATAACAACAGCACACCGGTCTGATGACGGCAAAACACTGGTATTTGAATCTAAAATAACTTTTGACAGGGGCGGCAATAAATCTGAAATGGTCGTAAATGAGGACTGGAGCTTATTGGATTATGGTGATATTCTCTCTGTTGAACAATCATCAACTTCGCCCCGGGGCACTAGAAAAATTACAATAATATACGATAAGCAATAGATTAATTGGGGCTGATCTATATTTGTTTATCCCTGTTAAATAATCTGTCAGCAGGACACCCCAGTTCCTTTTGTTTACAGTATTTGCAAGTAAGCGTGCTGCGAATAAATCCGTTACCTGATGTTGACAAAGCAATCAGGATTACCAGTGCAATTAATAATCCGATATTAAATTGAATAATCAATAACACAACTCCGGTAGCAAATGGTATAAGAGCAACCAGTATATCCGGAATCATATCTTTCCATTTCATTTCTTTCATGCAGAATTTTGCTGCATCACCTCGTTTAAACAATAAAGCACTCAGTTTGCCTTTACCGAATCCGCATATCTTGCCCCAGTAATAACAATTAACACAATGCATTCTTATCAGCCTGTATTCCAGAACCAGGATAAATATCAAATAAAAAGCTCCAATAATCCATCCTAAGCGTAACATAATGAGGAATCCCAGTCCATAAACCAATAATGAAACAAGGTTGGATACAAATACAATCCACAAGGGATAATTATCATATTTTTTCATTTCTCTATTCTTTTAAGGCAGATGTCATTCGTTGCTATCACCTGGCCAAAATAATCTTTTCATAATATTCCCCTTCATCACTGCTTATCCTTATTAAATAAAGGCCATTATTTAAACTTGAAAGATCTATTTTCTTATTATTATCAGGTTGCACATCATAGGATATCTCCATTACTTCCTGCCCCAATGAATTGAATATTTCAACCTTTACCGGATAGTTAAAGTTATTATAAGCTCTGATGTTTATTATGCCATTGCTGGGATTCGGGTAGATAGCATATTCAAATTGTTTAATATTTTTAACGGACAGGCTTGTAGTAAATATCGGTGTGAGACTGGCATCTTCATTTCCGGTAAAACTAATTTCAGCATTTGTCTCCCCTGTTTCTTTCCATTTATAAAAATAATATCCTTCATTTGGAACAGCTTTTAACCTGATCGGGATATTTTTAATGTATATACCACTATAATTTTGCGGTACCAGCATTTCATTATTATGTATAAATATATTACCCCCTGACTGGTTATCATTGTTAATTTCCAATATATAAGTCCCGTCAAGATTAAAATAATCAATAATATGCTGCCTCATGTAATATGGCCTTTCTGAAAAAAAATCTTTATAATCCTGTACATTTTCTTCCCATTCTTCACGGGAGCCTTCCATAGTAATTCCCCAACCCAAATCAGGATTGTTAATACCCCATTTTGCAACCTGCATATCCATGACAGGATCTATTAAATTTACCAGGCTGTCTGTGAAATGATTGACCCTGCCGGAATTGAATATCAGTTCTATAAAGGTGCAGGTTCGTTGCACAAATTCATTTCTGAAACCTGCATTTTCAAATAATTTTCTTAATAATATCGTGCTTTCCGGCGTATTTGGCCAGTCGCAATCACAATCCGGCACTGTAGCATGCAGTATGGAATTATAAGCAGGATATGTCTCATACCAGAGGTCAAAATTGGCTGAACCATCCACATCAAAAAGCATCCATCTCCATTTGCCGTCATTCTTTGGTTTCCAGACAGTATTATTAATTGCAGGCCAGTCATAGTTGGCGTAATATATTTCAGCAATATTATAGTTTATGTATTCGTCAATATCAATTTCTTCAGATAACTGCTGATAATTCTCAGAAATGCTTAGATCATTATCTTCAATAAATTCATACATATTGTTAAAGGCTTTATCATCCCCGGCTTTTATTTCACTCCATATTGAACAGGGACTTTTAATCATATCAATCTCATCTTCCCCGTATCCATGATGCGACATAATATAATCCGTATTAAAGAATTCTCTTATGCCGTATAATCCCCAAAATTCACCATTTATATATAAAATAGCAGGGCGGTAATTCATTAAATCAATATCAGCCTTTTCGTATAGGAGCAAGTGATTAAGACCGTCACGAAGCATCATAGAACCATAATCACTACCTGCATTTCTGATCTTTATCCTGTGGTATTCATTTATTCCGCTGCCTGTAAATATTTCGTAAGCAATAAAGTCATCACCATACCTGCCGCGCAGGAAAACATTAAAACCTTTCATATTATAACCCCTTGAGCACCCCCCTCCTATCTTTATTCCTGCATTTACTTTAAAAGCCAGGCTTTCATCAGGTTCAAACATGGTAATTGAACAGGGCCTCTCCCAGTCCTGGTTCCAGTTAGCTTCATACCAAAGGCAATAACCAAGAATTCCATTTGTACCAATTATATAAATTCCTTTTTCATCGTCAAATAAATCATCCCTGTCCATCTCAAGTGAAAGGACAGGCAGATTAGCTTCTATTTTCTTAATGTATGTTTCCTTTGAAGAAATCCCAGTACAGCCAGTTTTAAAGGCTTTGGCCGTAATCTGTTTACTCTCATTAAAAATTAATGTATCATTATAAAGCAATGATGTCGTATCAGGTTCACTGCCGTCAAGTGTATAATATATCCGAATGCTGGTATCTGGTGAAAAAATACTTACCTTCTGCACCTGATCAAACATCCTGCCGGCAGGCTGAATTATCGGTGGTGCAATATATAATCCTGCCTCATTATTGGAAGCTCCCGGTGTAATATCTCCCAGGAGATAAAAAGTACTGTCTCCGTCGCTTTTTCTGCCAAGAGTAGAATATTTTGGAATGTTCCCAAAGGTTAATGAATCAATCCAGGCAGTATCACTTTCAACAAACCGGCATATTCCAATCTGCTCACCCTCTGATTTGATTTTAAACGGTGCATGCATATCTCCCTGCTCAGGTTCCCCGTCAAGCCATATTATTACAAAGCCTCCGGGCGGCACATCACATGAAGCTCCGATTTGCCATCTAAATGGATTTTCCAGATCATCAGTCAAATATAATCCTCCAATATTTAATGCTGATGGTCCGGCATTATATATTTCTATCCAGTCGTCCCAGTCTCCATGATCATCTTCAAACTGGAAGTTTGTAGGCGATATTTCATTAATAAAAAGGTTACTGTAGTCAGACTGGCAAAAAATACTTCCTCTGAAGGTTAAGATACAAATAAAAAAGCCAGCAATAATATTTCTAAAAAAAGAAAAATACATCCCTGAATGATATAAATATATTTATGCCTGTATTATTGATATCGACACTATTTTTAAAAGGCACTAAGTTAACAGAAATTCGAGTAAATACTCTAATTTAAACAAACTATTCACTCACTACATAATCCTCTCTTACTCACTGTTATCACATAATTCATGAAACCTTAAATAATCAGTTTTACCCACCCAGGTATATCTGATAGCCTCCCAATGAAATAGAATTTATAAGGTGATTTTTTAAATGTTAATAGTCCGTTTAATGGCTTAGCTACAAGCTATAACTGGTGATGAATATTCCTGGTTTTACATTTAGAAATTATAAAATAACCCGAATTCAAGTGCCGGCCTTGTCTTAAAATTATCAAATATGTCATAACCCGCATAACCAACCATAAAATTAACTATAAAATCATAGCCGCTAAAATCAAGACCTATTCCAAATCCTATATTGTCTGAATAATCATCATTAAAAAAATTTGTAATCTGGTTACCCGCATAAAATATGAATCTTGTAAGATTATATTCTTTAATTTCCCTTAAATATGATGTCCCAAAACTTATATACGTATTATTCTTATCATATAATGGCAGGACTGCCACCTGGAATCCGTTCTTTGCCGGCCAGTATCTGTATGCAAATCCTATACCTGTTGTTGAACCTATATTTATTCCGAGATAGTGATTATAATATCTTTTATCCCGTACTGGTTTGGTTATTGAGTCAGATTCCTGACCATAAACCGGAATAATAAATACTATCAGCCCCATTAAGGCAGTAAAAACAGCTCTTCTCATTTTTTTTATTGTAAAATTATATGATATTAGGATATTTTCAATTATTAGCATCAGTAATCTTTTGATTTTACAATTATTTAAAAAACATTTTCCTGCGTTTGACGTCAGTAAATACTTATCTGTCATTCACAATTACGCCATATAAAGATGAACAGGCTGTAATGAAAAGTGTCTTTCTTTCCTTACCTCCAAACTGTATGGAAGATACGCGTTCAGGGACTTCAATTTTACCCGTTTTTTTACCAGTATTATCAAAGATATAAATGTGACCGTCAGCAATATAAACGTTCCCCTGACTATCCACTGCAGAGCCAAATTCAGCGATTTCAGCAAAATATTGAAGGTTTGAAAGTTTCCCATCGTTACTAACTTCCATTTTAACAAGACGTTTCTCATACTCGTCCGATTCATAAAAGGGCTTGCCGGGAAAGGCTTCAAGAACGGACAAAGAACGGGCCAGGTCATAACATTCCGGGATAATCGTATGGCCATCAGGAGCAATAAAACAACTATCAGGGGCATTCACAGCCACCGTGTCAAAATCATGGGAATCACGCCACCTGTTTGACGGGTAAAGCGCTTTAGCTACATTTTTCACCGAATCCATTGAGACCCTTGGTAAAAGTAAAATCGTTTCTTCAGGATTTTCAGTATTAATTGAATATACCCATGTAGCGAAGCCTGAATTACCCCATCCGCTAAATGACGATCCTCCTGCATCAGGTAAAACCGGTACCGATTCCTGTTCGCCATTTATCATGTAACCAGGCTGGGGATTGTATTTAAAAATCACCAGCAGGTTGTCTTTTGTATCACAGGCCAGAGAAAGCGGCTCCCATGGGAAATCAGCAACCAGAGTCAAAGTACCGGATTCAGCATTCCATTTATAAATACGCCGCATCCTCTGTTCGCAGAAGTAGATATTGCCTTTACTGTCGCTTGTAATTCCTTCTGCAAATTCGAACCCGGTTACCAGTCTTTCGACTTTTCCTTTTGAAAATGCCAGCGGTGTTTTCCGTGGTTCATTACCTGTAATATAAAGCCGCGTAAACTCCCGGGGGCGGACATCAATATCTTTGTTAATATCGTGAAAAGGAAGATCCGTCGGAAATTTCATCTGTGCATAATTGTGGACATTTAAAAATTCCAGATCTTTACAATTCCATATCCTTACCGAATAGGGAAAAGGGGTATTAAAACGGATAACACGGAACAAATATAAATTGGCAAACACCATGTTGCTGCATTCCTGCAGTTCAAGGGGCAGGCAAAACATGCCTTCGCGGCTTTCTTCCTCCAGTTGAAAAGCATATACTTTCCAGTTTGATACGTTTTTAAACCGGACCTCATTACGGACATGGTGCTCGACTGACATGGCATAAATCCTCCCTTCTGTCGAGGTATTATTTACGTATATGCCATTGGCACTGTAAGTGCTGGCTGTCCATATATCCTTGAAGGTGCCGCCTCCACCATAGGTAATCCAAAGGCTCCAGTACTGGTTATCCCATGCCCTGTCCGCTCCCATAATAGTTACGGGTTCATCCGGACTGCTGATTTTCAGGGTTCTGTTACGCCACCAAGGGGTTTCCGGACCATGTGACATCGAGCCGTGGCCGCCGACAAATTTTACATCGTTCATGTATGACTCGGCTCCGGCCATCCATTTACAACCTACAGCGCGGTAGTTATATGCACCTGTATTAATACCAATGCCGGAAAGGATTGTTTTTCCGCCTGCAGGTGACTCGATTAATGGCTGGGGTGAACCAAACCCACTAAAAGCAGGGGTGCTTTCGGGCAGTTTAATCTGCGTGTCTATAGGATGAAGTCCGATTAAACAGGTATTATATTTGAGCCTTAGAG
>CAZOLY010000139.1:0-8999 GCA_964580815.1 uncultured Bacteroidales bacterium | reverse complement strand
TGGGTCCCGCACCGGCTGGAATATCACGAATGGCAAACAAAGAAAAACTTATACGGCTGGGGATTGTCGGTTTCGGAATCAGGGGCAGGGATCTATTGAGAGCTGCAGGTTTTGCAGAGCCGAAATGGATTGATGATGCAAAGAAAGCTGCAGAAAAAAACAGGTTCGACACAACGTATGAAGATTATATGAGCCAGGAAGATTTAAATGTAGTTGTAAATGGTGTTTGTGATATTTTCGATGTTCATGCCCAGGAAGCATTACTGGCCGGTGCCAATATTTACAGGGAGGGTGTAAAAGGCCGGAGAGGACCCTCACCAAAGAGATATTTAAATTATAGAGAACTGGTATCATCCCCCGATATAGATGCAGTTATAATTGCTGCTCCCGATCACTGGCATGCGCCTGTTTCAATAGCAGCAGCAAAAAGCGGTAAACATATTTATTGTGAGAAACCCATGACATGGTCAGTGAAAGAAACATTTGAAATGGTAAAAGTTATAAAAGACAGCGGGATTACATTTCAGCTCGGACACCAGGGTATCCAGAACGAATATTATAGCGTGGCAAAACAAATACTGGATGAAAATGTACTCGGAAAAATATCCCTTGTTGAACTTACAACTAACAGAAATTCCCCGAATGGTGCATGGGTATATCCCATACATCCTGATGCCGGTCCTCAAAATATTGACTGGACTCAGTTTATCGGGCAGGCCCCGTTTCATAAATTCAGCCTTGAGAGATTCTTCAGATGGCGTTGCTGGTGGGATTACAGTCTGGGTCTTTCAGGTGACCTTATGACCCATGAATACGATATAATAAACCACCTTCTGGGAATAGGAATTCCCTATTCAGCTTTTTCTTCAGGCGGAATATACTTTTTTAAAGACGGACGAACTGTTCCCGATGTTATACAAACCGCTATGGAGTATCCTGACCATGATCTAACCTTGCTGTATAGCGCGACATTATCAAGTGAAGCACACAGGGGGACATTAATTATGGGGCATGATGCAAATATGGGAATCAATGCTAACCTGACAGTGAAAGTTGAATCCAATTCTACCAGGTTTAAAGAAAAAATAGATAAGGGAATAATTAATCCGAATGTTCCTGTATATACCTACGTGCCAGGACGAAATAAAATTGATGGCGTTGTCACACCTACCGAACAATATTTTGCACAAAGGGGGCTATTATATACTTATCGCGATGGAAAAAGGGTGGATACAACTTTTCTTCATATCAAGGAATGGCTGGACAGTATAAGAACAGGTACGCAACCAGGCTGTGATATTGACAAAGGATTTGAAGAAGCCATTACTGCACATATGAGTGCAATATCTTACAGGGAAAACAGGAAAGTGTTCTGGGACAAAAACAAAAAAACTATAGTTTAGAACTTCAAAGTTCATATTCGGCAATTTAACACAGGATAAATTAAGATTTTATCTGTTTTTTTATTATTATTATAAAAAAATAAATATTAACTACAAACTAAACCAACTATGGGTAAGTATAAAAACAACTTAAAAATGTCCCGTCGGACATTCATTGGAAATACAGCTAAAGCTTCTGCTGCATTCACTATTCTGCCAAGTCGTGTAATCAGCGGTTTGGGGCATAAAGCTCCAAGCGACAGGTTAAATGTTGCCGGCATTGGTATCGGAGGGAAAGGCGGCAATGTAATAAAACAGATTACAGACCAAAATATTGTTGCCTTATGTGATGTTGACTGGAAATATGCTGCAAATATCTTTAATGAGTTTCCCGGCGCTAAAAAATACAAGGATTTTCGTAAAATGCTGGAAGAGGTTAAGGATATCGATGCTGTGGTTGTTGCCACTCCTGATCATTCTCATGCTGTTATAGCAATGACGGCAATGAAGATGGGCAAGCATGTATATTGTGAAAAACCTCTGACCCATTCAGTATACGAATCGAGATTATTAGCCGAGACCGCCAAAAAATATAAGGTTGCCACCCAGATGGGTAACCAGGGCAATTCCGGTGAAGGTATGAGGCAGATGTGTGAATGGGTCTGGGACGGTGCAATAGGTGAAGTAAAAGAAGCATATGCGTGGACGAACAGGCCGATATGGCCGCAGGGACTCGAGCGTCCTGTAGAGAAGCCTCCTGTACCGGATACACTGGACTGGGATCTGTTTCTTGGTCCTGCTGCCTACAGGCCTTATCATCCTATCTATACACCATGGAACTGGCGTGGATGGTGGGATTTTGGAACAGGCGCCCTGGGTGATATGGCCTGCCATGTCATTGATCCAATATTTAAAGTGTTGAAGCTTCAATATCCTGTACGTGTTCAGGGCAGTTCAACACAGATCAATAATGAAAGTCCGCCTGCTGCACAGATCGTAAAATATACCTTTCCTGCCCGTAAAGATCTGGAGAAAATTAAGATGCCGCAAGTGACGGTAACATGGTATGACGGGGGATTGCTGCCCCCAAGGCCACCAGAATTGCCGGATGGCGATATCATGGGCCGCGATATTAATGGTGGATGCCTGTTTATCGGAAGTAAAGGAAAACTTATGTGTGGCTGCTGGTCTACAAATCCAACATTGTTGCCTTATTCCGAGATGGAACACTTTCAGGAGCCTCCCAAAACACTGAGAAGAGTTGAGCTGGGTCATGTAATGGACTGGGTCAGGGCATGTAAAGAAAATCCTGAAAACAGGACGGAGGCAAGTTCAAACTTTGAATATGCCGGACCGCTAAATGAGATGGTAGTGATGGGTGTGGTAGCTGTCCGCCTTCAGGATTTAAACAGGGAACTCCAGTGGGATGGAGCAAATATGAAATTTGCCAACATCTCCGAATCCGATGAAATCAGGGTCGTTACCTCTGATAAATTTGAGGTTATTGAAGGACATCCTCATTTCGATACCCAGAGAATGACCATAAATGCCAGACAAGCTGCTGAAGAATATATCAAACACACTTACAGAGAAGGATGGAATTTATAAACTGTTTATAATAAAACTATTAAAACTATAAAACAATGAAAGCAAAAAATTTTTTGATTATCCTGAATGTACTTATTTCTATTCTGATAATTAATGCCTGCAAGAGCAGAACCGGTAACATTGAAAAACAAGGAAAGGCGGAGTCAGAAGAAATGGCATTAAATACGCTTACACCGGCTGAAGTTGATGAAGGATGGGTATTACTGTTTGACGGTAAAACACCTGAGGGGTGGAGAGGTTACAACAAGGAAGCCTTCCCGGACAGCGGGTGGACAGTAGAAGAAGGGACGCTTCACTGCATTGCTTCAGGCAGAGGTGAAGCAGGAGGAGGCGGAGGGGATATTATATATGACAAAAAGTTCAAAAATTTTGAATTAAGTCTCGAATGGAATATATCCGAGGGAGGTAACAGTGGCATTTTTTACCTTGCACAGGAAATAAAGGACAAGCCAATCTGGGCTTCAGCTCCTGAAATGCAGGTTCTTGATAATGAAAAACACCGGGACGGATTAGACACGACACATTGTGCCGGGGCCCTGTACGACCTTATTCCTGCACCGCGCGACATAGTAAAACCGGTAGGTGAATGGAACAAGGTTAATATTTATTGCGAGAAAGGACTTGTTGAACACTGGCTTAACGGCAAAAAAATTCTCCAATATCACTTGTGGACTCCTGCTTGGAATGAGATGGTAGCCAAAAGTAAATTTGTTGAGTTTAACCCTGACTGGGCTAAAGTTGCAGAAGAAGGCTATATAGGGTTGCAGGACCATGGTGATGAAGTATGGTACAGAAATATCAAGATAAGAGAACTTTAATATAACTCGTTACAAAAAGAAAAGGCTGTCTCAAAAGTCAAACATGAGACAGTCTTTTTTTTATTATCCCCCGGTATCTGAAATCAGATAAGTTCAGTTTGTAACGGTACGTGCTGTCTCTGTTCCGTATATTTGACATTTCTTCTCCCCACTTTAAGGGATTCCGCAACAATTTCCGCAATATCATGTACCTCTATATCTATTCCTTTCGAAAAAGTCTTTTTACATAAAGGGCATGAAGTGACCAGGAAGTCGGGTTCATACTTCATATATTCATCGAGCGCCCTGTCTCTTATTTTGTCACGCTCATGCATCTGAATTTTAATATTGGCAAGACTGCCTCCGCAACAGAAGCTGTTTTCCCTTTCGTTTTTTATCTTAATTAAATCTACATATTTCGCCAGCAGCTCACGCGGCTTTTCATATATGCCGCTTCCCCTGCCTAATTCACAAGGATCGTGGTATATTATTCTTTTTGGTATTCTCAGCGGTTTAATAATATTCTTTTCCGTAAGCTCCAGAAGAAATTCGGAGTGGTGCTTGACCTCAATATCATGAAGTACATAATCTTCCTTAAATACCTTATAGCATATAGGACACGAAACGACCAGCTGTTTTGCCCCCGACAGTACTATGAGCTGCTGGTTATTTAGAATTAATTTTTGTGCGGCATCAAACTGGCCTGCCTGCATAAGGGGTCTTCCACAGCATGGAGCCTTTTCTTCATCCATAAACCAGTAATTTATGCCGGCATATTTAAGTATATCTGTCATTGACTTTTTAATAGATGGCGTCAAATGAGTCATACATCCTGCAAAATATATGACATCTGCTTTCTGTATCTCCCCTTCTTTCAGATATTCATAAGATGAATTGTACTGCCGTGTAGATTCTATTCTTTGCGTTATTCTCAGGTCATTCAACTCAATGGCAACAGGACATATCTGCTGGCATCTGCCGCATAGGAGGCAATTAAATAATGTTTCATCAGTGAGATTTCTATTTCTTATATTTTTAAGTACGTAAACGGACTGGGTATTCCTGATATTTGCGTCATTTAACTGACATGTGTCCAGACATATACCACAACGAGAACAGGAATAAACCTGCACAAGTGAATAGGTATTATATCTTTTTTTAAGCCTTATGCCGAAATTTCGCAGAAATATAAACAATATTTCAGCAGGAATATGCATATACCGTGAGTTAGGGAGTGCAATAAAAAACAGTCCGAGTGAAATTGAATATGCCCACCATAAAGGTAACTCAAGCTCTTTGAGCGGCAAAAATGAGTTAAAGAAATTACCTGCAGCCTGCGTAAGAAAACTGCCATTATAATAAATTCCGGCACTAAATGATTCGGCAATAAATCTTAAAGGAAAGATGAACCATAAAGAAATTAGTGCAATTCTATCTCCGGATTTCAGACTTGTTGTTTTCTTCATCCCGAAATACCGGCTCCTAAATCTTTTCAGAAATGCCAGTGCAACACCTGAAAGCACAAACAAAAGAATTAAGTCCATCAGAAAAGGAAATGCACCTGACAAGTAAGCCTCTTTGTCGCCGTTTACAAAATGGCGGTAAAATATTGGCATATGAAAGGGGAATGCCATCGATTTTGTATGCACTACTGTTTCTATATGGCCCATGACAATCAGAAGAAACCAGCCAAAGGCAAGGCTCATATGCATATATCCAAGCACAGGATTAACCCGGAATATCTTCCTGTGAAGCAGTCCCTCCATGAATGCCTCCCTGATGGAAATCAAAGATTTATTTGTCAGGACGCTTTTCCATATTCTAATTTTATCAATCTTTGAAAGGCCCAGGATTAGTTTGATAAATCTTAAGGTCACAATAATCAGCAAATAGGCCAGGCCAATCTTAAAGGGCAATGTAAAATATTCAATATGCATGGTAGTTATATTTTAAATTATCATGTAATTCCATATCTGTTCTGAACTTCCGTATCCCCTTTTTTATGAGCATTATAACATTCCTGATATTTATACCCCTGGGGCAAACCAGCATGCATTTCCCGCACAACATGCATTTGTTTATTTCCTTTTCCAGACCCTCGGTTTCCCCTCTTCTTATAAGCATGTTCATTTTTCTGACATTAAAATCTATAAGATTGCCGGCACTGCATGTAGCTGTGCATCCGCCGCACGAGAGGCATACACGAAATGACGGCTCATGCTCAAGCACATATTCCAGCAGCCTGCCATCGAACTGTTCAAAATCTATAGATCTCGTTTCCTGTATGGAAAATCCGAACTTGCTCATGCTAACTGTTTTTTCCTAAGATAATTATGAACTTCAATAGCCGCTGCCCTGGCATTATCTATTGTATCGCCAATGGTCATGGGACATGTACATGCTCCGGCCAGGAATACTCCTTCCTGTGATGACAGGTTCCTTTGAATATGCATGTCCCTTGGTTTTATAAATCCACTGCTGTCACTTTCCAGTTTGAAACCTTTGCACAGGCTTATTGTATCTTCACCAGGTTCCATGCCGACAAGAAGAATCATTAAATCAACATTCATCTTCAGGGGACGCCCAGAAAGAGTGTCCTCGGCCTTAATAAGCAGGCTTTCATCTATATTTTCTGAAGCTTCTGATAACCTTCCCCGGATAAACTGGATATCATAATTCTCCTGGGCCTTGCGGTACAGCTCCTCAAAATCTTTTCCGTACATTCTCAGGTCCATATAAAAGCAAAAAATTTCTGCCTGCGGCAACTGGTTGCGTAACTCTATAGCCTGCTTTACTCCTGTAATACAGCACACTTTGGAACAATGATGGTTACCTGATTTTTCATCTCTTGAGCCAACGCAATGTATAAAGGCAACCCTCCGTGGAGTTTTTCCATTAGTCATTTTTATTTTATCACCTCTTTTAAGCTTATCTTCAAGGTCAACCGATGTAATAACATTATTATAAATGTTATATCCGTATTCTTCCTTTCTTTTTGCATCAAAAAGACCAAATCCCGAAGCAATTACTATTGCATCTGGTTCAAAGCTTTCACCCTTACGGGTCAGTAAGGACCACTTGCCATTATGACCGGAAATATCAGATATTTCAGTATTTTTCAGGATTTTGAAACTACCCCGTTTTATTTTTTCTTCCATATTGTTTAATATCTCCGAGGCAGGTCTCAGGTTAGGAAATAAGTGATCCCACTTTGCCAGTTTTCCGCCTATATAGGAGTTTTTCTCTATGAGGGTTACATCATGTCCGAACCCCGACAACTGACTTGCAGCTTCCACACCTGCAACACCTGCACCGATAATCACCACAGTATTCATTTAATTTTGATCTTAACTTATTGTCAATGAATAAAATTTGGCTGCAAAGGAACTCCCAGTTCTTCACCGTCCTTGCCAGCATATTTCAGTGCAGGATCGTACTTCACCTTCATCTTGTCAAGTAATGGCTCACAGTCAACCTGGTGCATCTGTAATCCAAGATCCCAGGGATCGTATCCCAGGACAAGGCCTGCCAGCTCTTCATATGTAAGCACCGGGATACCATTACCGTTAGTCCCGTATGTTTTATTCTCCATTTCAGCAATGACGTACTGCCACTTGTCCATAAACATCGTACAACCCGGACAATTGCATATTATAGCATCAGGTTTATAAGGTTCCATTGATACAAATTTTTTCTTTGAATTGGCTACTGAATAACCTCTGTCAGCCATGACAAGATAGTGTCTGAAACCAAAACCGCAGCAATGCCTGCGTTCAGGGTAATCAACCACCTCACCGCCCCACGATTCAATCATTCCGCTTAGTACCTGTGGAAATTCTGCCCCTCCCACACCTTTTCTGGGAAATATCTTGGCATAATGGCACCCTATATGTTCGACTATTTTCAAGGGTTCTCCTGTATCCCCGTTTACAAGCGAATATTTTCTTTTTGAAAATATCTCGTCACGGAATTTATAAATTATGTCGCTGGCATGGGTCATATTCTCGGGAAGGTCAAATTCACGCCCCGTGGCTTTTTTTAAATAATGCCTCGTTTTTTCCAGTTCAGACGGGAACTCTTTCCATGTTTCAAAAATCTCGGAGTAGATGCCAAAGGATGTGACACATGAAATAACAAAATTATGAAATCCTTTTTCCGTCATAAGGGCAAAGTGCCGTGCAACAACAGTTTGTATAGTCTCGAAAGGAATGATGTCGCTATGATAACCAATGCCTGTACAGGTTGTCTGCCGGGCATCATCATATATATTTTTCCCGAGTTCTTCTTTCAAAATTTTTAGAAAAGCATATTCCGAACCGGGGAAAAAATTCTGCCTTATGCAACTTCTTTGAAAATAATAGTCATTGCCTGCTATATCTTTCTGATATTCCTTCCATACTTGTTGCTTGCCTTCTTTCTTCATAATATTTATTAAAGATTATTTATGTATTTTCTTCACCGGTATCTTTATAAACATGCATAAAATATCTGTTCATATTCTTTTCATCCTGCTCAAATCCCATTTCTTTCACTTTTTTCCTGCTGTAATCATCAATAAGACTGTAAAATTTCATGCCCCCTGTAACTTCAAATATTGAATGTAACTCCTTCATCGTTTCAGCGGGTATCTTTCTTAATGTTCCCGGACCGTCATTATTAAGGTTCCCCTTAAGCCTTGCGTACAAATCTTTACGGTTATTGAATATCCATTCCCATACAGGACCCTGCTCGGGATGCAGCTCCGGTTTCACAGCTTCAGGATGAACACAATAGCCGTATTTCAGTATATTCTCCCCTACCGTTCGCATTACCGCATATTGCTGCCTCCCCATCCTGCTTTCTGTAAAATACCCGAACTCCTGTGATACCTTCCGTAAAACATTTATTATTAATCCGGGGCAGTTCCCCCTGGGACACCTGGTTTTGCATGACATACACTGGCCGCAATACCATATAAAGTCACTTTTAAGAAGCGCCATTATTTTATTCTCATCCTTTGACTGGACAATTGTAAGCAATAATCGCGGATCATAATCATAAAATTCGGCTGCCGGGCATATAGCGGTACATACACCACAGTTCATGCAGGATTTCAATCCTTCCTTGTACCTGACATCACTTGTAATCCTTTTAATTACCTTGTTTATATCTGGTGATACATTTGTCATATTCTCTTTTTATGGTTTATGGATTTATGGTTATCTGCTTCCAT
>CAZOLY010000138.1:0-9053 GCA_964580815.1 uncultured Bacteroidales bacterium | reverse complement strand
GAGATTCATATTTGTTAATATTGCCTCATGAAGGCAGGCTCCCCTGAGGTCAACTTTCTCTTTCCTGTTTTCGGCTCTCCACGTGTTCCAGAAGCCCGCTCCCTTTTTTAAATTAGCCAGATGTTGGGCATTCCCGGTAAAGCTTTCACAGTCGGCATCCTTATCATCGTCAATTTCATAATCTTCTTCAATTTTCTCTACCTCTGCTTCCTTCAGTCCCTCTCGTACTCCATTCAGTGCCTCACTTATAATAGCATTTAAATCCATCCCCTCCATTGCCGCCTGTACACCAATAAGAGCCTCATTTATTATCAAATCAATATCAACATTCCGAAGGCCTCCGTTTGCTCCTTTAATGGCTTCCCTGACAATGGCATTAATATTCATTTCATGTAATCCTGCCTGTATGCCTGCAATAGCTTCATCTACAATAAGGTCTATATTCATTTCCAGAAGGCCCTGTTCAATTCCTTTTGCAATTTCATCTGCTACGTCATCCGCTAAAAAAGTTTCCTTTTCTATCTTTTCTTCCTTTTCTATCTTTTCCTCATTTTTAAGGATTTCCTTTTCCTGCTTTTCTATCTTTTCTTCCTTTTCTATCTTTTCCTTATTTTTGATGATCTCTTTTTCTTCTGTCTTTGCCTTCTCTTCTTCTGTCTTTGCCTTATCCGATACTTTTTCAAGCTTAAATAATTCATCTTCTGCATCGCCCGGTACAACAGCAGAATCGGGCTCACCAGGTAAGGCAGGGAAAGTTAGTACAGACTCAGATAATACAGGTTCTTTTTCGCTTTTCTTCAGTTTGTTTTCAATAGTTCGCTCTGTTATTGCATTAGCATTTAAAACTATTGCAAATATTCCCAGAAGAATAATACAGGAAGCAGTAAATCCTTCAATAAAGTTTGTTTTCATTTTTGGTTGATTTAATAAACGTTTTATTCTTTTTAATAATTTGTTTTTATGTCCGGTAACAGCTAAGGCCAGACTTTCTTTAAGCAGCATCTGCTCCTGTATATTGGCCAGGGCACGTGCATAGTTTGTTGAGTCTCCCGTCTGCGCAATGGCAATATCATCACAGCAGTTTTCTCTTTCCGCACGGATAACATTATTGATCCACCATGCAGCAGGGTGATAAAAGAACAGTATTTCGATTACCGACTGGAGAAGATTCACAAGATAGTCACGGCGCAATATATGGGCAAGCTCATGGACTATAATGCTTTCAAGTTGTTTTGGCGATAATCCTGTAAATGCACTTACAGGCAACAGGATTATCGGCTTGATAAATCCTATAACCATCGGGACTTTTGCCAGTGCAGATTCATATATTTTCACAACTTTCTTTATTTTGAGCTTTTCACATAATTTCCTGGTTTTTTTCTGCCACTCCTCTGAAATCCGGTTTATCCTGTAATATTTTAGTCGCTGCGTATATGCTAAAGCACCAATAAATTTTAAGGTAAAAAATATTATGCCTGCAAACCATATAGTGACGATTAGTGGAAAATGCCTGTTAAAAAAATCCTTAAACTGCCCCGACCTTAATTTGATGATCCTGTTATCAGCAACAATTGCGGCACTTTCGGTATATGTGCTCACAGACTTTTTCAGCACCGGGGCATCGGAGAACTGATTTACATATGTTGAATTTTTCCCTTGCCGATCAGGATTATAGTTTTTAATAAATGTATATACAGGGCAGACCAGCATGAATAATGATGCAGCCACCGCCAAAAAATAACGCGTTACAGATGTGAATTTGCGGGTTACAAGCATCAGTATGCCCAGCACTAAAGCAATAAGGGCTCCCTGCCACAGGGAATGTATTAATGTGAGGCCCAATGCCTCTATAATATCATCCGACATTATCCGGTAAATTAAGTTCATGATTTGCCTCCATCTAATTTATTGATTAACTCTTTTATCTGCTGAAGCTCTTCTTTTGATGGCCTGTGATTACCCAGCACCTGCATTACAAGATTGCTGGCCGACCCGCTGAAAGCAGTCTCAAGAAACCTGTCAAGCAACAAATTCTGGGTTTCTTCCTGTGCAATTACGGGAAGGTAGACGTGACTCTTACCCTGAAGCTTGCGCTTTACTATATTCTTTGCCGCCATATTCTGCATGATTTTGAGTGTGGTTGTATAACCTACGTTCTTCCTGGTATTTATTCTTTCATGTACGAATTTTACCGTTGCAGACTGGTACTTCCAGAGTATCTGCAGAATTTCGAGCTCGGCAGCTGTGGGTTTTATTTTGGACGAATTCTTCATGATGATTTGTTTAAACTACGATAAATGTCGTACAAATATATACGACATAAATCGTAAATGCAAATTTTTTAAATATTTTTTTAATTAAATACCTGAAAAATATAGGTATTATCCTTCCGGGTAAATTAATTTTTTTATTTAACTTTATAAGGGACAGCACCCAAACCCGGGAAATTGATGTCTCCCCTGAAACACGGGAGACTCTTCCAGGGAGCATTGATGTTCGGAGCGCTGTGCCCCGAAAAAAATTATTATGGGAGCAAAAGATTACAGGCTGCTTTTAATATACCCTGGTGAGACAAAGAACAGGTATTTAAATAAAAAACTTTTGCCGCTGGGGTATATAATTACAGGCACCGCGACGGGGATTGAACAGGCAGTAAAAATGGCAAAAGAGACAGGTCCGGATTTGGCACTTATTGACATGGGTTCTGAAGAAAAGAAAAAAATTGAGGAAAAAATAAAAAAAATTACATCAGCCCTCGACATGCCTGTTGTTTTTGCAGTGTCAGGCAAAGAATCGGAAATCATCGAAAATTCCGGCAGGAAAAATGAATATACCGTAATTAAGAAGACCTTAAATGATAAAGAGCTGGAGACAAAATTTCAAGTTGCAGCCTTAAAGCATAAATATCTTAAAGAGATAAGGAAGAAGGAAAATGAGCTTAAGCAGCTTGAGAAAAAGCTGGTTAAGGAAGTTAAAAGCAGGGATTTTTATGAAAAACAGATCATGCGGTCAAAAAAAATATACTACTCGTCTTTTAATGCCTTAAAGGAAAGCATTTTTGTTATTGACCGTGATCTGAACATAATACTTGAAAATAAAGCCTTAAAGGAATTTAACCGCAGGGTAGGCATTAATGAACCTACTCTGGGGAATGCGGTGGAGATATACTCCAATAACCTTGAAGGATTCAATTTGAGCGATTATATCCTTGTTCTGAGGACTGGTAAAGAAATATATGATGAGGAAGTCCACATTGATGATAATACTATAGTAGAAATCAGGAAAAGTCCGGTTTATGACGAAAATGAAATAGTGTCACGTGTCATAACCCTGATTAAGGATATAACTGATAATAAGCAAACGGAACATAAATTAATAAAGAGTGAAAAGAAGTTCAGGGACCTTATGGAACTTCTCCCTGAAATGATTTTTGAAAGCGACCTGAAAGGTAATGTCATTTATGCTAACCAGTTTGCTCTGGAGAGGCTTGATTATTCCTATGACGATATTATTTCGGGGCTTAACATGTTTGATATTTTTGCCGCCGGAGAAAGTGACAGGGCAAAGGAGAATTTTAAAAAACACCTCGGGGATAAGCAGCAGGGACCTGAAGAATATTATATCGTTACCAGGGATAATGAACAATTCCCGGTGATACTGCATATAAATCCCATAATTGAAAACGAAAAATCAATAGGTGTCAGGGGTGTTATGATAGATATTACCGACAGGAAGAGGGCTGAGGAAAAACTGAAACAAAGCCTGCAGACCACTAAAGCAATAGTTAATTCCATTCCCGACATGCTCTTTCATTTTAATAAAAAAGGGATATTCCTGAATTATAAAGATGATAAGGAGGAACACCTGTCAATACCGGCGGAAAATATTCTTAACAGAAGCCTTAAAGAGGTATTTCCTGAAAAGATTTCAGAATTAATGATGAATGGTATAAACAATTGCATTGTTAATGGCGAGGGTAGTATTGAGTACCAGTTGAAAGTTAAAAACAAATTAAGGGATTTTGAAGGGAGGTTTGAAAAAATTAACGACAATGAGGTTATTGTGCTTATAAGAGATATGTCGGAAAGAAAATCTTATGAAAAGGAATTGAAGGAAGCAAAAGAAAAGGCTATAGAAGCAAATAAGGCAAAAAGTGAATTCCTTGCAAACATGTCCCACGAGATTCGTACGCCCATGAATGCCATCCTGGGATTAACGGAATCGTTGCTGGCAAAGATCACCGATCCTTTATATGCCGGCCATCTTAAGACTATTCATTCCAGCGGTGAGATACTTCTTTCTTTAATTGATGATATACTGGACCTCTCCAAGATTGAAGCCAACAAGCTTGAGATGAAGTATGAACCTGCCGAGATAAGGACAATAATCAGGGAAATAAGGCAGATATTTGTGCAGAAAGCAGACAATAAAGGACTTGCCATTGATATAGATATTGACAAGGAGTTGCCCCATATGCTTGTCCTTGACGAGGTAAGGCTGCGCCAGGTTTTGCTTAACCTGGTGGGTAATGCCCTCAAGTTTACTGAAGAAGGATATATTAAGATTGAGGTTGAAGGAGATATTAACAGTGATGGTGAAACAATGAAACTTCAGATAGCAATAGAGGATACGGGCATAGGAATAGCCCGTGACCAGCAGAGGGTTATTTTCGATGCCTTTAAGCAGCAGCGCGGGCAGAGTACAAGAAAATACGGGGGCACCGGACTGGGACTTGCAATATGCAAAAGGCTTGTTGAAAAAATGAACGGACAGATAAAAGTTTCAAGTTCCCCCGGGCATGGATCGGTTTTCAAAGTTATACTTTCAAATGTTGTGATCTCTGATGTAAGTGCTTCAAAGTCGCTAATTACTGAAGAGGATTATACAAATGTTGAATTCAACAAGTCAACTATTATGATAGTTGACGATTTTAAAAGCAATATAGAAACACTGGAAAGCCTGATCAGCGGGGATGTTAAGTTTGTTGAGGCAGGAAACGGCAGGGAAGCAATTGAGAAGCTTAAAACTGCTAGTCCCGATGTGATTATTATGGATATGCGCATGCCCGAAATGGACGGCATGCAAACAGCAAAATATATCCGTAATGAATTAAAAATGAAAGATATCCCGATAATTGTATTTACAGCATCAGTACTCGGATTTGATAACAGGATTTCCAGGAAGTATTTTACCGGATTTATACCCAAACCGGCAAAGAAATCGCAAATTACCGGTGAACTGAAAAAATATCTGAAATATAAGGAAATATATGAACCGGCCACCGTCAATAATAAAGACGGTTCCGTTTCACTGGATCATCTTGATGAATCTGAGCTTAAAGAATTTGTTAACCTGATTGAGAAAAAACTTTATTCTAAATGGAAGGAAATAAAAGATGATTTACTTATATTTGAAATAGAAGAATTTGTCAGCGGCATTAAAAATCTGGCTGGCAAATACAAAATACAGTACTTGTCTGATTACGCCGATAAATTAACTGAAAGCATCCGGTCATTTGATGTTGATGAAATAAAATCAGCAGTAAATGATTTTTATCATGTTTATGAAAGTATTAAATCGGTTGAGAATAAAGTGAAATAATTTCCGGGAATATAATAACTATGGAAGATAATAGCAAAAGGCAGACTATTCTTATAGTTGATGATAACAAAAAAAATTTGCAGGTCCTTGGAAATGTCCTTCATGAAGAAGGTTATAAGATCGCAGTTGCTCAGGACGGCTACCAGGCCGTAAAGCTGGCGGAGAAGGTTTTACCCGGACTAATACTCCTGGATGTGATGATGCCCGGCATTGACGGATATGAAGTGTGTATGAGCCTGAAGTCGAAGAAGGAACTTAAAAATATCCCCGTCATATTTCTTACTGCCAAAAGCGAGACTACCGATATTGTCGAAGGATTTAAAAGAGGAGGAGTGGATTATATTACCAAACCTTTCAAGAAGGAAGAATTGCTTGCCAGGATCGGTACACACATGGAGCTGGCAATTGCACGGAAGCTCCTCAAGAAAAGGGCGGAGGATTTAAATGCGGCCAATGCCGCCAAAGACAAGCTCTTTTCAATTATTGCCCATGACCTGCGACATCCCCTGGCCGACCTTAAAACATTGCTCGAACTGCTGCTTTTTGATTACGAGCGCTTTACAAAAGAAGATATTATAAAATGTTTTAAAGAAATAAGGGATACTACAGATGAAGCATATAACCTGCTTCAGAACCTGTTGCAGTGGTCAAGGAAGGAAATGAACAGCCTGCCCTTTGAACCTGCATTTTTTAAACTGAATGACGTGGTTGATTCAACAATAAGATTGTTCAGGCAGAGCACAGGTAAAAAAAATATTAAGGTGACCTTTAGTAATGGCGATGACATCCGGGTGTTTGCCGATAAGAATATGATTGAGGCAGTATTAAGAAACCTGGTTAATAACGCTATCAAGTTTTCCTATCAGGATAGCACTATTATTATTGAAGCAAAAAAGGAAAATGATGAAGTGGAAGTACGTGTAAAAGATTTTGGGCATGGCATAAAGAAAGAGCATAAGGAGGCATTATTAAGTGAAAATGTGGCCATATCGACCAGAGGGACAAATAACGAAAAAGGTACAGGGGTAGGATTAAACTTGTGCATAGACTTTATTAAAAAAAACAAAGGCAGATTGTGGTTCGAGAGCGAAGAAGGAAAAGGCTCCACGTTCTATTTCACCATTCCGGCAGATAATAAAGATTAGTCAGGAACGGGTAATAATAAGGTTAATGCAGGAATAAACTTGTCAGTCCATATTATGAAGCCTTTGTTCCGCCTGCCTCTGTATATACGTATCACCGGCATGCAAGGCCAGTTCTCTTAAAATATCCCTGTCCTCAATAAAACTGGCTATTTTAAAACGCAACCAGTCATCTTTCATATCACTGATCATATTCTTGAGTATCTGTTTATCATGTATTTTAAAAGCAGCCGTGACCTTTATTCTATTGCTTATGCCGTTTAATACTATGTCAAGCAACAGTTTTTTATTTGTGATATGATTTAATGCAATATCCTGAATATAGTACTCTACGCCGTTCTTTGCAATATCTGACAGTGTATTTTGGTCATCAAGCTCTATTGCTGCTTCAAGCCGCACATTTTCATTCACCGAACTTTTAAGCAGATCATGAAGGATGTGCCTGTTATTGCATTTTATTGCCGCTTCAAGCTTTATCCATTCATCACTGGCACTTTTAGCCAGCTCTCCTAAAATATCAGGGTCATCGATATTGTCCAAAGCCTCCTTGCGGGAGGGGTAATTTTCGTTATCGCTCCCTGCCAAGCCTGCAAGTTTATTTAAATCTTCAATATGCCTGGCTTTGTCTGTTGAAATGTCAACTTTTTTTACTGATTTGCCATTTTTCCCCATCTTCGTATTCTTATAAAACGTTAAACAATAAATAATCAATCTATGCTATAAAATGCCATTCGTAAATAAATCATAGCGGATTTACAGTACTTCTATAGCATACCTGTTATGCTAAATGAGATAACAGAATTTCATGCATCAAGTAGTGGGGGAGGTATGTCAAGTTCAAAATAAGATGATGACTGTATTGGTAAAAATTCTTTTTTTCTTAATGCAAACAGCCTATGCCGGCCGGTTAATAAAACGTTTAGCAACATCGTTTTATTATGATACAGGGTATAATCATCGTTCTGGTCAAATCCTGTAAAATAATTCCCCAAAGCTGCCAGATCGAAAATATTATCCGGCGATTCTAATTTTGATGAAGAGCTGTGCTGATACCTAAAGATGTGTGATTCACCTGACTGTCCTGTATTAAATTTCCCTGCCGGATAAGAATTAATACTATTTAGCAATCCCGTTACAAGAATAAATAATATGTACGATCTGATATTCAAAGTATATACTTTAAGATTTCAACGGAGCAAAAGTATATATTATTATTCTTATAAAGCAGAATATTATTAAAAAATATTAACGGCTGTTATTCTACAGCCATTTTTTCCTTTTAAAATATAAAAGCATTATCCCGGTAGTGCAAACCATTAATCCGAGCATTACAAAATATCCCCATTTGAAATGCAGCTCAGGAAGGTAATCAAAATTTGTCCCGTAAACACCCGCTATAAATGTAAGGGGTATGAATATCGCTGCAAAAATCGTCAGCACCTTCATTACATCATTTGCCCGGTTGCTAAGATTTGCATGATGAACGGTCTGCTGATCCGATACCATGGTATAGTAAATTTCTATAGCTTCCATTGCCTGGGTTACCAGGTCATCAAGATCATTGAGAAATATATGTGTTTTCTTGTGGATATACTTAGATTCTGATTTCATAATATGTACCATTATCTCTTTTACAGGACGCACAGATTTTCTCATAAAGCTTATTTCCGTCTTATGCCTGTAAATATCTTCAATGATTTTTTTACCTGTTTCTTTTAATACCGCTTCCTCCTGGTCTTCAATAATATCACCCAGTGCTTCAATATTCATTATATAACTGTCAACAAGGGTGTCGAAAAGTGAATAACATAAATAGTCAGGCTCCAGTTCACGGACTTTCCCCCTGCTTTTTCTCAGCCTGTCCCTTACAGGTTCGAAATAGTCGCCTACCCTTTCCTGCAAGGTGACCAGGTATCTGTCTCCCAGTATAAATGATATTTGTTCGGAGCTAAGGGTACGCGCATCTTTATCATAAGAGAGAGCTTTTAAAATGATTATTACATTATTCTCATCCTCAATAAATTTGGGACGCTGGTCGGTATTTAAAATATCCTCGAGGGCAAGTGAGGATAATTTAAACATCTTTTCAAGCTTTTCCATCAGTCCGATATCATGAAGTCCGTCAATATTAATCCATGTTATATACCCGTCCTTAATATAGCTGCTGACATCCTCTATTCTTTTAAGCTCTTTTTCCGTAATGTTATCCTTGTTGTATTGAATCACTCTTATCCTGGACTTTTCCATCTTCCGGTCACCAATAAATATGAGGGAACCGGGAACTTCACCATGTGATTTCTGACGGTTTAT
>CAZOLY010000137.1:0-9099 GCA_964580815.1 uncultured Bacteroidales bacterium | reverse complement strand
GAACCTTCCGATAACATACAGTCTTGATGAAAAACTGGAGGGAATGGTTATAAATTCCAGCTCCGGAATTATAACGTGGACTCCTGCTACTGTAACATCAGGCGGCAAGGTTGTTGTAAGAGCGACGGATAATGCAAGTGAATATGTCACGCAGGAATATTTTCTTTATGTATCAGATGCAATTCCCTGTCCGGCCAACCTTGAAGCATACTGGAAGCTTGACGAGGAAAGCGGTCCCCCCTATGCGGACTGGTTCGGGATTAATGATGCAGTAGTGGCTCCTGGCGCCAACGCTCCTTCGGATACGACCGGCATTGTCGACGTGGCCCAGAAATTTCATTTTAAAAATGCTGAAAGACTTAATGTTGCATCAAACCCTGTATTCAACTGGAACACGGATGAATCATTCTCAATTGAATTCTGGTTCAGGAAAAATACTGCAAGTTTTGACAGCACGGCTATAATTGTGGGAAGAAATGAAGGACCTCACCAGGACAGCATTCACTGGTGGGTAGGTTTCCTTGATAATTCAAATAAATTAAATTTCGTTATCCGTACCGGTGTTGGTGCGGCTATATGTGAATCCAGCGCAACTATAACGAATACAAACTGGCACTATGTTGCAGCTGTCAGAAATGCTTCAGCCAACCAGATTAAACTCTATATAGACAACTCATCACCCGTTACTGCCAGTTATGACGGGAGCGGGCCGGGCCTTATATCAGGTGTACCCCTGAATATAGGCTGGCTTCAACCGTGGCTTTCGGAACATGAGTACCATCCTTTTAACGGAAGCATTGATGAACTGAGAATTCATAGTGTAGCTCTTGATCAGGCTTTTATAACAAGCAGCTACAATAAAGGATTGCTGGGAAAGCCTGCCTGCGCGGACGGGAACTTTGCCCCCCTGTTTACATCGACCACTGTTAATTCGGCACATGAAGATCATGCATATACCTATACATTGACTGCAAATGACCGCGAATCAGGAGTTATTACTGATTTTACAGTAGTTGATAAACCGGACTGGCTGAATTTTAACGATGTTACGAACACACTTTATGGAACCCCGGTAAATGCAGACGTGGGTAACGATCCGGTACATATTACCATCACCGATCCTGCTGTCCCTTCACTTGTTGTTGATCATGAATATACTCTGTATGTTATTAATACCAATGATCCGCCTGCAATAATCTCTAGTCCGGTGCTTACGGTTAACGAGGAACAGGCTTACTCATACGATGTCAATGCCAGCGATATTGATGTCGGGGATCACCAGGTTTACTCGGCCCCTGTGAAACCGGCATGGCTGTCGATCAATGGTTCTACAGGCGTACTTTCGGGCACACCACCCCTTAATGATACTTCCGAATATAATATTACCGTGAGGGTTACCGATGACTCGGCCGCCTTTGACGAGCAATCTTTCGTACTGGATGTCAGAAATGTTAATGATGCCCCGGTAATTACCGGACAGCCGGCACTCGACGTAGATGAAGACAATTCCATACTTTTGGGTCTCGCTGATATCTACTATACAGATGTGGATAACGGACCCGGAGATCTGACACTAACGGTAAAAAACGGCACCAATTACACCCATGCGGGAAACCTTATTACACCTGCTGCAAACTATCACGGCATTATCTCGGTCCCCGTTGACTTAAGCGACCTTGAATATACAGATTCCGAAACATTGACAATTACAGTTAACTCTGTTAATGACGTGCCCGTAATAACTACAACTCCAGATCCGGATGCTTATGAAAATCAGCAATACTTTTACAAGATCGAGGCTGATGATGTCGAAGATGCTGTAACATTTTCATCCGTAAAGAAACCGGACTGGCTGACATTTAGTGCGGTATCAGGTATATTATCAGGTAAACCTGACTTTTTTGATATAGGTACAGACTCTGTAGTATTGATGGCTACCGATGGTACGGCAAATGTATATGACAGGTTTGTTATCACGGTTCATATGACAAATAATATACCTCATATAACGTCAACACCCGTTACAAGCGTGGATGAAGATACTGAATACTCCTATACGGTAACATATACCGATGCCGATCCTTCGGATATTTTAACCCTGTCATATGTCGGGACACTCCCCGGATGGTTAGCCCTAAACGGCAATGTGCTGTCAGGCACACCGACAAACAGCCAGGTAGGAATACAGCCGTCAGTCGATTATACTGTTAAGCTCAGAATATACGATGGCAAGCAGGATTCTACACAGACCTTCAAGATTACTGTTTATAATATCAATGATGCACCGGTAATATCGGGACAGCCCGACACACTATATGCATACGCCGGAACAACGCTGACCATTGCTCTGAGTGATCTTACTGTTACGGATGTGGACAATGTGCCCGGTGATCTGTCTGTTATTGTAATGCCTGGTTCAAATTATACCAACTCGGGAAATACTGCCATTATAAACGCAAGTGCCCTTGGAGTAATACACGTTAACGTTCGTGTCAGTGACGGTGAGCTGCAAAGTACGACATATAATGCATATGTGAGGGTATACGAAGGAACGGGCATTAATGAAAAAGCATATTCAAACAGCCTGATAACAAAGCTTTATCCGGTCCCGGCAAGTGACTTCCTGGTGTTTGAAATTAATCCGGGAGACACTGAGCTTTATTTTGAACTGATATCAATGCAGGGACAGACCATAGCTGAGCACAAAATAATGCCTGATGATAATATATTCAAACTTGATTTGAATAATATACCTTCAGGAATATATTTCTGCAGGTTCTTTAACAGGAATAATTACCAGACGGGAAAAGTAACAATCCAGAAATAAAAACAGGAATCCGGAAAATGAATTTGCACACGAGAAAACTGTTATTGAAACATACTATTATCTTCTTTGCATTTATCATCGCTTTCCCGGGCTTCGGGCAGAAGCTGAAAATAATGGCTCTGGGGAATTCAATTACGTTTGACACCTATGATTCCGATCCCAGGCCTCCCGGACAGCAAATTTCTTACAGGTACAGGTTGTATACTTTGCTGACCGGTGCGGGTTATACTTTTGACTTTGTCGGAAATGAAAAAAACGGCGGAGATTCCCTGCCTGTAAATGCGGTTGACAGCCTGAACTATACCGATCATGCCGGATTTCCGGGAGCTACACCTGATAATCTTATTTACATTTTAAATACAAGCCGTGACTACCAGGCTCCTCATAACTGCCTTATCAGTCACTGCAATGCGAAATACCTTTCTGAATTTAAGCCTGATGTAATACTGTTACATATCGGGACAAACGGACTGACAGATAATGCAGATGCTGAACAACACGCAAATAGCGTTGATTCGATCCTTAATTTAGTAGATGAATATGAACTATCATCAGGAAAAACCGTTCCTGTATTTCTTGCACAAATAATAAACAGGAAGGATGCCTCCGGAAATCCGACCCACGGGCCTACAATTTATTATAATGATCTGTTGCAAAGCCTTGTCAGCAGCCGGCCATCAGATAAAATAATACTGGTTGATATGGAAAACAGTGCAGGAATTGATTACTGGGATGATATGCGCGATGAGTATCATACTAATGAGTCGGGGTATATAAAAATGGGAAACAAGTGGTTCGCGGCAATGGAAGGTTACAATATTAAAGCCCCTGTTGTTTATGATATTCCTGATGATACAATATACGAAGGACAGCCGAATATTACAATCAACCTGAATAATTACGTCTTTGATCCGCAGGAGGCCGATGATGATATAACATGGTCGTATTTACCGTCTTACTCTCCGAACTTTGATATTTCAATTGTAAATGGTGTGGCAACCATATCATTGGATAATCCAAACTGGAGCGGCAATGAAACCTTTACCTTCAAGGCCGAGGACAGCGGAAACGGCAGTACTCCCCTTTACGACACAGATGAGGTGACAATTTATTCGATGTCAGTTAATGATATTCCCGTAATCCAGAACAGGGGTCCGTTTCATGTTAACGAGGACTCGCAGATACCTGTAACCCTTGATTCGCTTGAGGTTGTTGATCCCGATAACATATATCCCGATGATTTTACCTTGCATATCCAGGCAGGCTCAAACTATACAATAATAAGCAATTATATTATAAAGCCCAATGCAAATTATCACGGTAATCTTACCGTACCCATGTACGTAAACGACGGCCTGGACAACAGTCCGGTTAAAAATATGACGGTCGTCGTCAGCTCCATTAACGATTATCCGTGGATCAATATTCCCTCGGTAAGAACCGTTAATGAAGACTCACAGTATAACCGGACAATAACCGCCGGGGATGTGGATGTTGAAGATGTTTTAACTCTATCGAAGCTTCAGCCGTTTCCGGGATGGCTGACATTCAATCCGTCAACGGGCCAGTTAAGCGGCACTCCCGATAATGAAGATGTGGGTATATACACTGTAAAAATAAGGGTATACGATGGCCATGTAAATGTGGACTCTACATTTAACATCACTGTGATAAATACCAACGATTTGCCCGTCTTCACATCATACCCTGAGGAAACCTCAATAGAAACATACGATGAATTTGAGTATTACATAACAGCTACGGATATTGATCCGACGAACGACTGGCTGACATATGAAGTAACGCAAAAGCCGGGCTGGCTGAGTTATGAACCTGTCAGCCGTTTGCTAAGTGGCATTCCCACAAAGAACGATACAGGGATCTTCCCGGTCCAGATAAGGGTTTTTGACGGCACAGGCTACACTTATCAGAACTTTGATATTACTGTCGAACTTATGAACCATCCACCCGAGATTACATCCACACCGGATAATATAGCATACGAAGACAGCCTTTATATTTATGCTTTAAAAGCAACTGATAAGGAAAAGGATCCGTTGACTTATTCTGCCATAACCAAGCCGGGATGGTCAAGTTTCTACCCTTCGGGCGTATTGATGGGAATACCGGATGCCGGTGATATTGGTAGTTATGATGTTGTTTTGTCAGTATCTGACGGCGAAAATATTGTTTACGATTCATTTAATATTGAAGTGGTTGGTGTTAATGACAAGCCTGTAATTCTGGGAACAGCCAGGCCATTATATACTCTCCCCGAAACTCCCCTGGAGATATCACTTGATGATCTTGAAGTTGAGGATAATGACAATATCTATCCCGATGATTTTACACTTAAGCTTCAGAATGGTAACAATTATACCGTAATAGATTATTATATTATTCCGCATACGGGTTTTACCGGCTACCTCAAGGTTGGTGTAATAGTTAATGATGGCATGACTGACAGCGATTTGGCAGAAATAAGTGTGGGTGTCGGCACAACATCAGTCTTCGACCGTCCGGGTGAAGCCTCGATTGTTAAACTGGTCTATCCTAATCCTGCAAAGGATTATGTGTATTTCAGGTTTCAAAATAATTACGAACAATCGGTAATATCCTTTTATGACGGTTCAATGAAACTTATTAAGAAAGTAATAGTGCCTGGAGAAACTGCAGAACTTAGAATAGATATTGACGAATTTATATGCGGGATTGTGTTTTATAAGATTGATTATGAAAATATATATTATTCAGGTAAACTTATAATAAAATAAATCTTTTAAATTTATCATTTAAAGTATTAATTTTAGATTACTTCAGGATAAAACAAATAATCTGATTCTATTGAGTGTAATGATTAGTGAAAAAAAGAAAGTGTCTGATAGCCTTGTATCAGTGGGTATTCCTGTATATAACGGGGAGAAGTATATTGGTGAGGCTCTTGACAGCATGCTTAACCAAACATATCAGAACTGGGAATGTAATGTTGTTAATAATGCAAGTAAGGATAACACGGAGAATATTGTTAAGAAATATGCGGAAAAGGATAAAAGATTTAAGCTTCATAACTATTCGGAATTCCTTCCCATAGTTGATAACTGGAACCGGACTGTTTTACATATTTCTGAGAATGCAAAATACTATAAAATACTCCAGGCAGACGACTGGCTTGACTCCCTGTACCTTGAAGAAATGGTTTCGGTTATGGAGAAACATCCGACTATTGGATTATGTTCCTCCTACAGAATAGACGGGACGGTAGTGAATTGTGACGGACTGGATATTAACGACGGGCAGTTTTATAATGGTAAAGAAATGCTTTTGAGACACGTCAGACAGGAAATAGATATTACCGGTTCAGCGACAACTTTGCTTTTCAAAGTCGAATATCTGAAAAAGCTACCCCAGTATCCTGAAATTAATGATCCAAAGGATTTTCATTGCGATACTCAACTGGCATTTGATATGATGAGTATTTCCGATGTTGGTTTTGTTTTTAAAGTCCTGAGTTATACCAGGTGGCATCCTGATGCCTATACGAGCAATACATGTGTTTTATTTAATACTTTCCTTAACGGAAGAGAGCTTCGCCTTTATAAAGTCAGAAATCTTGATCCTGAAATTGAAAAAGAATATAAGATACACCGTATTAAATATGCATTTTTTCTATACAACAGGTGGCTGAGGGGAGATAAAAAATGCCTGAAGTGGCATAAAGACCATGAAAGGAGACCTCTTACCTTTGGTGAGTACCTGAAAGCATTCCTGAATTACAACATCCTTTCCCGCCAGTTAGCTAAAATCCCGCTGAAAATTAAAAAGAAATAAATGAAGCAGAGAAGATTTTTTGTCAGGAACATGTAAATAAATTATATAAGTATATGTTATTTAATTCATTACAATTCATAATTTTCTTTCCTATAGTTGTTGCTTTATATTATGCTATTGCTCCAAAATACAGATGGATACTCCTTCTGATCGCCAGCTACTATTTTTATATGTGCTGGAATTACAAGTACATCGTACTGATTATCACATCAACTATAATTGATTATGTCGCAGGTATCAAGATTTATGATGAGCATGTAAAATGGAAAAGAAAGATGTATCTCTTGCTGAGTCTTTTAACTAATCTCGGACTGCTTTTTTCATTCAAGTACTTTAATTTCTTCGGTGACTCGGTAAATTTTATTTTTGATAAAATAAACATTATGCGCCACCTGCCGGAGCTAAACGTGCTTTTGCCTGTAGGTATTTCATTTTATACATTCCAGACACTGAGCTATACCATTGATGTATACAGGAGAGAAAAAGAACCTGAAAGGCATTTCGGGTTTTTTGCCCTCTACGTGTCATTCTTTCCACAGCTTGTTGCCGGACCTATAGAAAGGTCTACACGCCTATTGCCGCAGATGCGCCAGCATTTCAAGTTCGATTACGAAAGGGTAAAAAACGGCATTCTTCAAATGTGCTGGGGCTTCTTTAAAAAGGTAGTTATTGCAGACCGCCTGGCAGAGTATGTTAATATGGTTTACAATAATACCGGCAGTTACGACGGAGTGCATTATGTAATTGCAACAGTATTCTTTGCCTTCCAGATCTATTGCGACTTCTCGGGTTACTCAGATATAGCCATTGGCTCGGCATCAATTATGGGTTTCGACCTGATGCGTAATTTTAAAAGGCCTTACCTGGCTCATAACATAAGGGAATTCTGGGCACGATGGCATATATCGCTGTCAACCTGGTTCAGGGACTACCTGTATATCCCCCTCGGGGGCAACAGGGTTGTAAAATGGAGATGGTACTACAACCTCTTTATTACTTTCCTGATAAGCGGCCTCTGGCACGGAGCAGACTGGACTTTCATAGTGTGGGGCGCACTCCATGGTTTTTACCTGGTTTCTGCTATATGGACAAAACGTATCAGGGAAAGAGTGAATAATACAATTCTGGGTAACAATCACAAAATATATAATATAACCCAAATCATCGTAACAGTATGCCTGGCATGGTTTGCATGGATATTCTTCAGGGCAAATAATATTGGGGATGCCTTTTTTGTTATTGACAAAATATTTGTCCAGTTATCAAGCCAGCCGTCAGTATTCTATTTTGATATTATCGGAATTGTGATACTGGTATTGATTTTTATCTCACTTACAATTCTGTCGGAAAAAGCAGATGCATTCAACAGAATAAAAGGCCATATAACTGCTGTCAAATGGCTGTTGTGTATACCAGCAATATATTTTATTATTGATGCCTGCATAGTTTTTGTTAAATCGGCATCAGTGGCTGTTAACCTGTTTAAATTCAAGGCAGATATCTACATAGCCATCGGGATGATTGCCATACTGACTGTAATAGAGATAGTGGAAGAGAGAACCCAGCTTCACCTTAAAATAAAATACCTGTCTTTACCTGTAAAATGGATTTTACTGATTGCAATGCTACTGTCAATAGTAGTACTTGGCAAATGGGAATCAATTGATTTTCTGTATTTCCAGTTTTAAAAAACAAGGCATATGAAAAAGGAAAAATTAATGAAATGGTTGATGTATCTTACCGGAATAGTATGTTTGTATACATTTATAGCGATAAGAAGCCTGCCCCTTTTTAATTCGGTATTAAAAGAAAAGATGGAACCGGGCTACTGGGACAAAACAAAATACGGAGAGCTATACTACTTCAGTATGATTCCTGATTTCAGGGAAAAGGGACTTCCTCCTGCAAAAGAAAAATTTCAATACTCACAGGATCAATCTTCACTTGATGATGCAGAAATATTTGTTTTTGGAGACAGCTTTTTTGATATAGCAAGGGGAACCCAGTTTCCAAAAAGAATTAAGGAAGAAACGGGTAAAAAGGTACATTATGTTTTTAAAGAAAGCCCGCTGGAATATTTTGCGCGGAACAACTTTAAAAATGACACCCCTAAACTGCTGATATATGGCAGGGTTGAAAGATATATTCCTTTTGAATTTGAAAAGCCCCATGAAAGAATATATAATGTTGATACAAGGACAAATATCAGAAAATTTGCTGCAGGAATAAAGGACAAAATATTTAATACCAGAACAGAAGAGCTTTATGATGCTTTATTAAAAAGAAGTTATTTCACAACAGGTATTTATTCATCGATTGCAGAAGTAAAATTCGATCTTTTCGGCTACATATCAAATTTAACACCGGTATACTCTACCAAATATGAAACACCCTGGTTATTTTACTATGACCAGGTTAACGGTGAGAATACGAGCTTCTATTAT
>CAZOLY010000136.1:0-9195 GCA_964580815.1 uncultured Bacteroidales bacterium | reverse complement strand
GATCAGGACACTACCCAGGGTGTTTATGTGACAGGACACATGACAGCAAATGAAACAGGTAACTGGGATATTAAAAAAATGATACATGAAGGAGATATGATTTTTAGCTGGGATACAACATGGACTCCCGGTGATACGCTGGTCTATTATTTCCTTACTACTCCCATTTGGGATAACTATCTGGACTTCAGGGAAGAAGTGCCTCCGGAATGTGATAGCTCAACAATGATGGGATGGGAAGGTGACAGAGCATTCATAGTTCCTGCCAAAGATACAATAGTCGGATATGCATTCGGAACCTGTGATCCTATTTTACCGGAAGAACCGAATTCCATAGAAATTCACGAATCAGGGAAAGTAAGAGTTGAACTTTATCCTAACCCAGCAAATGGGGATGTGACACTTATTGTCCCCGAATCAAATGAACTGCTGTCTGTTAGCATTATTGACATTTCAGGGAAAGTCCTGGATGTTAAAAAATCATATATCAGCTCTACCAGGATAAAACTCCGGACAAGCGCACTTACCAAAGGTTTATACTTCATAGAGGTTTATAATAGTGAATTCTCGGAAATAAAAAAATTGATCGTCAGGTAAACTGAATAAGAGGAGATACAATTGTACCTCCTCTTTTTTAACTTCTTTTTATTAATATTACAGCGGCGCTTGTAAAAAAATTAGCAGGGATTCATGAAGTATATTTTAACGTTTGTTATAATTACAGCGGCCTTAAATTCTTTTTGCCAGACTTTTTACTTTGGCAACGACCTTTCATATGCAAACCAGATGGAAGATTGTGGTGCTGTATTCAAAGAGAATATGGTGCCTAAGGATGTTTACCAGATCTTTGCCGACCATGGATGTACCTTGGTAAGGGTACGATTATGGGTTGATCCGGACTGGCAGGATACGCTTGTGCAACCTGAAGGTGTAAAAAGCCAGTACAGCAATTTTGAAGATGTGAGGGAGACTATTGCCAGGTCAAAAGCTGCAGGAATGCAGGTTTTGCTGGACTTTCACATGTCGGACTTCTGGGCGGATCCCGGAAAGCAGATAATTCCCGCGCGGTGGGTCGGTGTTGCTACAGATGTTTCAGCTCTTGCCGATTCGGTGTATAATTATGTGACGGAAATATTAACGGCCCTTGATGAAGATACGCTTATGCCGGAAATGGTGCAGATAGGGAATGAGACTAACAGCGGCATATTAAAACATACTGTATTGAATCCCGATTATTCTGCAGGTGGCAGTGTGAGCTCGGACTGGAACAGGCATGCCCAGCTGTTTAATGCAGGAATACAGGCTGTGCGTGATGTAAGCCAGACTACAACAATTAAGCCTGAAATCGTGCTTCATTATGCAGGGCTCGGTATGGACTGGTGGTTCAGCAACATCATAAGTCACGGAGTAACTGACTTTGATATCATAGGTTTCTCCTATTACTATGCGTGGCATGGAGGAAGCATAGAACAGCTTGGCCAGGTGGTTGAAGATATGGTATCTTCCTTTCCCGGCTATGATGTAATGGCGGTTGAATGCGGTTACCTGTGGACCACGCAGAATTTTGACGCTATGCCAAACATTATTACTGAACCTGATCCTGAATATATGCCGGTGATTCCCGAAAAACAGCTGGAATATATGGTCGATTATACAAGGAGTGTTATGAAGGCTGGAGGTAAGGGAGTCATTTTCTGGGAACCTGCATGGGTGTCAACACCATGCCGCACTCCCTGGGGACAAGGCTCGGCTCACGACCATGTTGTGTTTTTTGATCCTGACAGCAACAATTTCATGGAAAACGGCGGAGGGAGATGGACGGAGAGCTATTTTTATGAAAATCCGGATGCCCCAAAAGTAATATTTAAGGCTGATATGAGCGGACAGGATGTATCAAAGGGTGTCTATATTACCGGATCATGGACAGGCGGGAGCTGGCAGATACTTCCCATGGCAGACGAGGGATTAGGTATATATAGTTACTTTACATATCTGGCACCCGGGGATTCAGGGGCATATTATTTTTTAAATGACACCCTGTGGGAGGCCCGGGAATCAGTTCCACAGGAATGTGCAACGTGGTGGGGTACCGACAGGGGATATAAAGTCGGACAGAAAGATACGGTTTATACTTTTAAGTGGGGCTCATGTGATTCTGCTAAAACGCCATCGGACGTGAATGTTACATTTATCGTTGATATGACCGGACAGGATGTGTCAAGGGGAGTGTATATTGTAGGTCAGATTAACAACTGGAATATTACAAGGATGACAGCCCTGGGGAACGGACTGTATTACTGGAGCACTATACTTACCGAGGGAGATGCGCTGGCGTATTATTACCTCACGACAAGTACATGGACAAACTACCTGGATTACAGGGAAACTGTGCCTGAAGAATGTGACTTATCGGCAGAACTGATAGGATGGGAAGGTGACAGGGCCATTTTAGTCCCCGGCAAGGACACAATTGCGGCTGTTGTATGGGGAAGCTGTGAAAGTATTGATATTACTATAAGTAGCAAACGGCATATTTCTGAAGAATTTGACAAATCACTGATCAGAATTTATCCTAATCCGGCTAACGAATATATATTTGTTAACCTGCCATCTTATGCCAGGGGTGTATCCGTAGAAATAATCAGTCTCTCCGGCATAAAGGTTAAGAACTTCAATGGTACTGATTATGTAAAAAATATTGTACTGGATGTTGCTGGTATTCCTTCCGGTATTTACATAATTAAGATCTTATATAATGATGACATAGTATACAGAAAAGTATTTCTGTTTTAAGAATATAAATGCATCTGCATATATGCTTACTCATTGATCCTGGAATAAACTGCAAAAAAGCATGAGATTTGATATGCGCTATATAGTTGTTGCACTGACTTTTGTGTTTATTCTGGGAGGATGCAGGGAACAAACTTCTGAAACTATATCACCTCTTCAGCTCAGAAGTGTATATCTTGATAACCGGGGTATAATTCGCTGGAGTGATAATAACGAAGAAGTGGCACTTTTCGGAGCCAATTATTGCCTTCCTTCAGCCAGTGATTATCGCGCGGCAGGATACATTTCAGACAACAGGAAAAAGATGGTCGACCAGGATATGGCCCATTTTGCGCGCATGGGTTGGGACGGATTAAGGCTTGCACTGTGGGGCGACTGGGAAAACTGTGATTCGCTGGGTAACCTTGTTGTTAATGACCATCTTGATGTGATGGATTACCTTATTTTTAAGGCCAGGGAAAGAGGCATTTACATGCTTTTTACACCTATACACACCTATAATTCAATGTGGCCTGACGGACTTGGTGATACCACGGCCAAAGGCTTTTCGGCTCACTACAAAAAAATCGGGCTGGGGACAGATCCTGATGCCATTGCTGCGCAAGTGAATTACATCACACAAATACTGAACCACGTTAATCCGTATACCGGAATTGCATTAAAAGATGAACCGGCTATACTTTTCATTGAAATGATAAATGAGCCGGAACATCATAGCGAAGATATTTCAGGTTCAATAGGCTATATCAACAGACTGGCGGAAGCCGTGAGATCAACGGGTTGTAATAAGATACTTTTTTATAATTACAGCCAGGATAAAAAAATCGGACCGGCATTGAAAGGGTCTGAGGTGCAGGGTGCCAGCTTTGGCTGGTACCCCTCGGGCCTTGTATCGGGCGTTACACAAACAGGTAACTACCTGCGTACAGCAGATGATTACCCGCCGATGCTCGATTCGGGCATATCAAATATGCCGAGGATCGTGTATGAATTTGATACCCCGGACATGTATAACGGTTATATGTATCCGGCCATAGCGAGGACTTTCAGGTCTGTCGGGACCCAGTTTGCTGCCATGTTTTCATATGATATGCTGGCCACAGCACCCTATAACCTGGGGTGGCAGACGCACTTTCTCAATATGGTTTACTCGCCCAATAAGGCTGTTAGTGCAATAATTGCAGGCGAAGTGATGAAGAATTTACCTATGTGGCAAACATACGGGGATTACCCTGATAATACTTCTTTTGGCCCCTTCAGGGTAAGCTATGAAGAAAACCTCTGCGAGATGGTTACAGCAGATAAATTCATGTATTCCGGCAATACGGAAACATCTCCGCCTCAACCTGACAGCCTTCTGAAAATTGTGGGCTGCGGCTCGTCATCCGTGGTAATGTATGAAGGTAAAGGTATCTATTTCCTTGATAAAATAAATGAGGGGACCTGGAGGCTTGAGGTTTATCCCGATGCTATAATTGTTAATGATCCGTTTAGGCGGCCAGGCAAGGATAAAATAGTATCCAGACTTATATACAGGGTATGGCCTATGACCATTAAACTGCCCGGACTGGGAGACGATTTTAATGTCCATCCCATAAATAAGGGTAATACTTTTAAAACTGAAACCCACAAAGGTAAATTCAATATATATCCCGGTGTCTATATACTGGATAAGAATGTACAACTCGATAAAGCAGTATTGCCAAAATCCATAAACCATGTCGGCATAGATGAATTTATCTGTAATGAAGCTGAAAGACTGCCTTTGCAGGTTAAAATACATGCAGACAATGAATACCTGTCCGGTTATCCTGTTGTCATTGAAGCAGATGTCATTGATCAAAAACCTCCTGGAGAAGTGATGCTTTATGTTCGTGGCATAGGAAACAGGGTCCGGCCTTATCAGTACTACAGCATGGAGCATACGGAAGGATATACCTGCAGGGCTTCTATTGGTCCCGGTAAATTACCTGGAGGATGGTTTGAATACGCTGTTGTTGTGAAAACAGGTGAATCGCTTATAACCTTTCCTTCAGAAGTTGAAGGAAGTCCGGATAAATGGGGATTTACGGGAAATAAATTCCGGAAATCAAGGATCATCAGCCCTGAAATTCCATTGCCTTTGCTTAATCCTGAAAAAGACATTGATAAACTTGCATTTACCCGTATAGGTGATTCCATTCGTCACGGGATCTATGAGATGGTACCTTCCGATGTGAACGGACAGGCTGTTTACAGGCTTTATTTACCTTTAAGTCTTGACAGGACTCTCGATGATTATACTTTATCTGTTACTGTAAAAGACAGGATAAACGCGCGCAAAGAGTCTGTTTTGTCAGCAAAGGCCCTGAAAATAAATGCCAGGGGAAATCCCGGTCCGTTTAACGCATATATTATGCTGGTTGAGGCAGACGGGACATCCTGGAGTAAAAAAATTGAATTTTCAGCAAAGTGGAAGGATATTATTGTTCCTGTTGATAAACTTGAAATAAGCAGGGGTGTGAAATTGCCGCAGGGTTTTCCCGAAAGGTGGAACTACTGGATTGAACCAGCAAGCGGACGTGGCGGTCCGGATGACCACATACAAATGGATAAAGTGGAGCGGCTGCAGATATCCCTGCGTCCGTCAGGTAACACGATACCGGAAACAGACCCCTGGATAGAGGTCGGTTCAGTGGTTGTAATGTTTAAATAGAGCCATGGTTCTGTGGGAACAGATAATTAGTGATGCAATATTCTGTTAATGGGACACGTGAATATGAAGTAAGATTAAAAAGAATGTTATGAAAAGGAATAGTTATTTGGTCATTATACTACAGATACTGTTATTAAATATTTTATTTTTATCATGTTCAGGAGAGCATGAAAAACCACCTGCCGGACAAGCAGGTTTTAATTCAGGATGGGAATTTGTAAAAGACATGGACACTACGATTAACCTGTCGTTGTTCACACGCGGGAACAGTGCCGGTTTGACCTGGGAGGATGTGAAACTGCCTCATACAGCAAGTATAGAGCCCCTGGTAATAACAGGCAGCCAGTGGCAGGGTTATTGCTTTTACAGAAAATTTTTCAAGTTGCCTGCTAACTCTGTTGACAAACATATTGCCGTTAAGTTTGAAGCGGCCATGCAGGTAGCTGAAGTATTCCTGAACGGTGAACATATTTATACACACAAGGGTGGATACCTGCCGTTTTATATTGATATCAGCAGCAAGGCCAGATTTGGTGAAGAAAATTGCATGCTTGTACGGTTAAATAACCTTTATAATGCGGAAATACCACCGGGCAAGCCGCTGGCTGAACTGGACTTCTATTACTATAGCGGGATATACCGCAATGCTTATCTTATCGTTAAAGATAAAATTCATATTTCTGATCCTGTAGATGCAGGTCTTGTTGCAGGTGGAGGTATCCTGGTTACATACGGTGATGTATCTTCCGGTTCGGCAACCATTAATGTGCAGGTTGATGTTCAAAATGACGGTAAGATTAATGATAAAGTTACAACACAAATTATCATAAGCGATGCTGAAGGCAAGATTATAGCGTCAGATGCTTGCCGCAGTGAACGGATAAATTCAGGTGATCATAAGGTTTTTTTACATACATTAAAATTAAGTAATCCCAGGCTCTGGTCCCCCGGTGATCCATACTTATATGACCTGTCGGTCAAAGTTTTAAAAGACAGGAAAGAAGCTGACAGGCAGGATATGTGTATTGGCATACGCACATTCTCTTTCAGTTTTTCCGAAGGTTTTGTTTTAAACGGTGAAAAGGTCAAAATCAGGGGCACCAACAGGCACCAGGAATATCCTTATATTGGTTATGCCCTGTCTGATAATGCCCAATACCGTGATGCATATAAAATCAAAGAGGCAGGGTTTAACTTAGTGCGCCTCTCACATTACCCCCAGTCACCCGCATTTCTTGATGCATGTGATGAACTGGGGATACTGGTCATGGATGCTATTCCAGGATGGCAGTTTATTGGTAATGATGAATTCCTGAAGAACAGCCTTCAGAATGTCAGGGATATGGTAAGGCGCGACCGCAACCATGCATGTATTGTGCTATGGGAAGCTTCGCTTAACGAAACAATGATGCCATATGGTTTCATGGAAGAGGCACATAATGCCGTGCATGAGGAAATACCGGCAAAAGATGTGTATACCTGCGGATGGGTAGATACCATTTATGATGTATTTATTCCGGCGCGCCAGCATGCAAGGCCTCCTGATTACTGGAACAGCCATAAGAGCAACAGGCCATTTATTATTGCTGAATATGGCGACTGGGAATATTATGCCTATAATGCAGGCTTTAACCAGGCAGATTTCAGAAATCTCTCAGAAGAGGAACGCACTTCACGGCAGCTAAGAGGGTACGGGCAAAAGCGCCTGCTGCAGCAGGCCCTGAATTTCCAGGAAGCACATAACGATAACCTTCGCGGCCCTGCTGTGGGTGATATTAACTGGGTTATGTTTGATTATAACCGCGGATACGCACCCGATATTGAAGCATCGGGGATTATGGATATTTTCCGCTTACCCAAGTTCGTATGGTATTTTTATAAAAGTCAGGATGGACCTAATCCTGGTCCGCAGTCCGATTTCAACAAACCGGTGATTTTTATTGCCAATTACTGGGACGATCCTTCTTTCACAAGGGTCAGGGTATACAGCAACTGTGAAGAAGTGGAGCTCCGCCTGAACGGCAAAACAATTGACCGTAAGAAGCCTGATACTGACAGTTACTCATCCCACCTTGCACACCCTCCTTTTACATTTGATATGCCCTCTTATGAGCCGGGCAGTCTCAGGGCAACAGGATATATTAGCGGTGAAATAGCGGCTGAGGCTGAACGAAAAACTGCCGGACAGCCGGCACAGATAATGCTTAAGGCTGATTACAGCGGCAGGGAACTTAGAGCCGGCAGTAAAGATGTGATTTTTATTTATGCGATGATTGCAGACAGCAGCGGAACGATAATACACCATGATAATCGTTCCGTAGAATTTGTTGCGGAAGGAGACTGCAAAATAATAGGGGATAATCCCCTTAAGGCAGAGGCAGGTATCGCAACAATTTTACTGCAGTCCGGTGAAAATCCGGGTACCTTAAAAATCCGAGCTAGCGCGCAGGGAGTGAAGGGCGGCTACCTGGAAATATTGGCAACTGACTGATTACCTTTTCATCCCTTTTTTAAAAAAAATCAATTTTTTATGATGGGTATTTAGGGTTAATTATTGTTATATATATATAGTTTAAAATTTCATGAACTAATACATGCTGAAATGAAAAAACTTCTGCTTTTAATAATCAGCCTTATTGCTTTTATAAGTATTTCCTTTGCTCAAATAACAGAGGACGATATCGTAGTATTGCTTGATGGTTCGACAAAGGGAACAGATCCTTCAGAATTCCAGGTAATGAGCGGTGATAATATTACCTCAGTCTCGATTGCTGAGGGTATCATAACTTTTAACTGCCAGCTTAATCATCCTGATTATTTTCCGCAAATTGGTTTGTATTATTTTGATACAATTGACCTGTCTATGCACAATAAAATGATTGCCAAAGTAAAATTAGTTGATTACAACAAGGGTTTTGGTATTGAACTCAGGGGAAAAGCCAGAACGGCAGGCACTGCCAGCAGTGAGTACGGATGGGATTTGGAAGTTGGTGACGAGGCATGGACAAACGGCAGTGAGCCAGGAGCCGATACAAAAAGGGATGTACTTGAACAAACCGGTGAATGGTCTTATTATATTTATGAAATATTAAACTGGCAGTGTAATTTTCCGGCGGTAGTATGGATAGATTCAACAAAAATTTATGGACTTACTCCTTACTATCACTATAAAACTTCAGAAGCACTTGAGCATGATATTCAAATTGATTATATAGTAATGGTAAAACCGGAAGTTACGCTGGAAGAAGCAAAAGAATATATGGGAGATGATTATGTTTATCCTTCTGACGGGCTAAAAAAGCCAGATGATAATGATCAGTTTCTGAAAATATATGTCAATAATTATCTGAAACAATTGAATATTATAAGTAATAACAGAATTTATAATGTAAGTATTATAAATATTCTTGGGCAGGTAGTTAAAAGCAGGGGTGATATAAATCAAAATAGTTATAGCCCCGATATTTCCGGTTTGAAAAGTGGTACTTATATTATAAATGTTGATAACAGGTCATATAAAATATATATTGAGCAATAGTGATCTAAGGTTAGTATTTAATTGAGTTTGAAAGGCTGTCCCACGAGTCAAAGCGGGACGGCCTTTTTTTATTACCTTTATGACATGATACCCCTGTACGATACAATACCTTCAAAACGTTTTCCAATTGTCAACTGGCTGATAATTATATCAAATGCTATTGTTTTTA
>CAZOLY010000135.1:0-9267 GCA_964580815.1 uncultured Bacteroidales bacterium | reverse complement strand
GTATGGTATACGGTTTACTGGTTGAATTGATTACTTCGTTGTTATTCAAAGCAAAGGCTTAAAACATTAAATCATTGCTTTGAAGGGGTTATTAAAAGAGGTTCCCATTCCCCGAATGCTTCTATATTAACTTCAACCTGCGGTTCGGACTGGTACTTCTCATCACAATTATAGTTCCACCCCAGGTATTCGGAATCGCCGCCTCCCTGTGTAGTTATAAGGAAGCGGTTTGGCAGGTTGCCAATGTTCGTTGCCTGGTCACGTGCTGATGGCTTATCGCCACCCTGCGGATCAATTGGTATCCACCCGTAGCCGGGAAGGTAAATCTCGGGCCAGCGGTGGAAATATTCATCCAGGCTGGCATCATCGCCGCGCACCACGAGGGCTCCCACATACCTTGCCGGCAAACCTGCAGCACGGCATAATGCTATGAAGCTGAATGTGTATTCCGAGCACGAACCCGTGCCCCGCTGTAAAACCACCGGCGCCGCATTCCAGCCCCCCTCCATTTTATACTCAAGGTTATTGCGCACATAATTGAATATACTGCGGGCCATCCAGTAAGGATTTGTCTCGTCACTAACAATGTCCGCGGCCAGTTTCCGTATGTACGGGTCATCGGTCATGTACTTGCTGCCATTGGCAGTATATAGTTTACGGATATTTTCAGGTACCGATCCCAGGGGACCTGCCTTGTCGGGAAATATAAAATACCGTATAGCAGAAATCTCTGCATCCACTATCATGACGGACTGTACAGTTTCATTTGATGATACATCCTTGTAATTAAACGCGGCTACCTGCTGCTGCCAACGGTCTTTTTTCAGTATATAGTGCTGCGGCGCAAATGATTTATCCAGTATTTTCTGCTGGGGCATATTCTCAGGTATTGCAATAAAAACATCAAGGTTTTTCAGTTTTCCCTGTCCGTATACTTTAGCCTGGTGTGTAAGTGTAATCCTTGCCTTACGGGTATCTGTAAGCTTGTATATATCGCCATCATTACGAACAACCTGGTATATGGAATCATTCTGATAGTCGACATTCCACAGGTAATTGCCGTCCCATGCCAAACCTCTTGAATAGGAACCGGGAGAATCAATAATAATTATCACTTCACCCGATTCAGGATCAATCATATATATTTCATCGAGATAACGATCGCTGCTCCACAGGTATTGACCATCTGATGTTAGTCCGTTTACCGATCTTGCAGGTCCGTTAAATTCCATAACGGCAGTTCCGTCGCTCAGGTCAATTTTTATAATAATATTATTCATGGCATCACCAACCCACAGGGTGTTATCGTGCCAGGCCAATCCTTCGGGAAATTCGGATGGTGCTTCGATGGTGGCCAGGATGGTCCCGTCAAGGGGATCTATTTTAAAGATGCTCTTCTGTTTATAATCTACATTCCAGAGGTACTTCCCATCCCACGCCAAACCCATAGGCCAGAATCCGGGCGAGGGTATTTGATGCAGGACAGATCCTGATGCCGGATCAAGTTTATAGATTAAGTCTGCCTTATAATCCGCTACCCATAAATAACTTCCGTCATAGGTAAGGCCCGTGCAGAATTTCCCCGGCGATGGAAAAGATTTTACTACCTTCCCTGGATAAGCCAGCAAATCCAGGCATAAAAGAAAAATTATAATTATTAAAAGAACATTTTTTATTCGTATCATTTTTGTCTTTTTATTATATAAAAAATAATAAAAAGTAATTTATTAAATCTTTGTGAAATAAAAGATAATATTTAGAAATAATTGCTCTTTCCTAAGGATTAGCTATTTCCCTTTAAATATTTTAAGCAAACGCTTGACTTACGTGTTATCTATAAAAAAGAAAAGATATGGGCAAGGTCAAAACACTGATTTCTGAAAAATAAATTAAAAAATTCAGTACACTTCTTTAAATAAAAGACTTTCAGTCCGGTTACCCTGGTGATGATATTTATCATCTATTACATAAAAATCAATAAAAAACATTTTATTTATCCTGTTTTTAACGTAACTTAATTAATATGTTAATAATTAGATTATTTACAGTATTTTTTGCTTGGTTAAATAATAAAAGCAAAATTTGAAACTGGCCTGTGCACAAAAAGCTGCAACTGTTATGCATTATATGAAAAATACCAGGCACATAACAAAGAATTATATATAAAAAATAAAGAGCCATGCGAAAAATATTAATGTTAGAGGACAATAAATATGATTTAGAGTTAATACTGAATCAGCTAAAAAAAGATAAGTTAATTTTTTCTTATAAGTCAACAGATAATAGGGTTGGTTTTATTGATTTACTAAATTCGTTTAAACCAGATATTGTACTTGCCGATTATAAGCTTCCGGACTTTTCAGGACTTGAAGCTCTGGAAATCGTCAGCCAATCATATGATAAATTGCCGGTAATTTTTGTATCAGGTACAATAGGAGAAGAAAGAGCCGTCGAGGCGATGAAAAACGGATTAACCGACTACATTCTGAAAGATAATCTAAGCAGATTACCAGCAGCAATTGAACGGGAAATCAGGGATGCGGAAATGCGCAGAAAACATAAAGAGGCCCAGGAGTTATTGAGAATAAGTGAAAGTAATCTGAGGAAAACAGAGGAAATTGCTCACTTAGGCAGTTGCGAGATTGATTTAAAGACCGGCATTTGCGAATGCTCCCGGGAGTTTTATAAAATTCTTGGATCAAAACCCGCCAGATTTAAGACAAAACTTAAAAATATTGTTCAATTAATAAAGCCATCAGAAAGAAAAATATTTGAAAATGCAATAAAGGAAATTAAAGTAACAAAGGAAAAATTCGATATAATTATCAATTTTATATGCCCTGATAAAAAGTCAAAAGTAGTACATTGTGTTGGTGAACTAAAGGATAAAGAAAGAGATAAAAATGACATGGTTATTTTAGCTGCCCATGATATTACAGAGTTAATTGAGACTAAGAAAGCTCTTGAAAAACTGGAGAAAGAAAAATCTATGATACTGGATTCAACATCCGAACTATTTTTATTTTATAATGAGAATTTAAAAATTAAATGGGCTAACAATGCTGTAAGTAAATATCTGAATCTTAAACCCTATGAATATGAGAATAAATATTGTTATGAAGTATTATTCGGACATAAAGAACCATGTGAAGAATGCCCTGTGTTAAAAGCCCTGTCAACCAGGCAGGTTCATTATCATATTCTTTCAACACCCGATAATAAATTTTGGGAAGTGAAGGGATTTCCCGTATTAAATGAGGGTAATGATATAATTGGATTAGGTGAAGTAGCACGCGATATCACGGAACAAAAAAAAGCTGAAGATGAATTAATAAAAGCTAAAGAAAAAGCTGAAGAATCTGATCGTCTGAAATCCACATTTTTAGCAAATATGTCACATGAGATTCGAACCCCGATGAATGGAATTCTAGGCTTTACTGAAATGATCAGTAAAGAGAATCTGTCTAAGGAAGAAAAAGAATATTATTCAATAATTGTAAAAGACAGCACTGACAGACTCTTGCATATAATAAATGATATACTGGACTTATCAAGAATTGAAGAACAACAGCTAAAGATTGAGAAATATACTTTTGATATAAATAAATTGATGAAGGAATTGTATTATGAATTTGAACTATATAGAAGTAAAAATAATAAAACTGATATTGAACTGCGACTTCAAAACAAATATACAGAAGGTTGTCATATTTATTCTGATAATCACAGGCTTCGCCAGGTATTAACGAATCTCCTGAACAATGCATTTAAATTTACAGACCATGGATTTATTGAGTTTGGGTATAAAGTAAAAGACAATCAGACTATTCAATTCAGGGTTAAGGATACAGGTATTGGTATTTCAAGAGAATCCCAGGGAGTTATATTTGAACGTTTCAGACAGGTTGATGATTCAATGTCAAGATCATATGGTGGTGCAGGACTAGGTTTATGCATAGCAAAAGGCCTTGTAGAATTACTGGGCGGTAAAATATGGGTTAATTCCACACCCGGTATTGGCAGTACATTCTTCTTTACAATTTCGCACGATATACAGGAAGAGACTAAACTAATTGAAAAGACCTTTGATGAAACGGAAAATATGTTTAAAAATATAAATATTCTTGTTGTTGAGGATGAGGAATTGAACATTTTATACTTTAAAGAGCTCTTTAAAAATATAGGGCTCAATTGTCTTTTTGCCAAAAATGCAAATGAAGCTATTCAACTGGTAAGCAGTAATTTCAAGATTGATATCGTCTTAATGGACATTAAGTTGCCAGGAATGGATGGATATAAAGCAACCAGAAAAATAAAAAAAATCAGAAAAGACCTGCCCGTTATAGCCCAAACTGCCCATGCATATAATGAGGACAGGTTAAAATGCTTCGAAGCAGGATGTGATGATTACCTTGCAAAACCTATAAAAACGGATGATCTTTTTAAACTAATAAAAAAACATCTATACAGTAAAACCCCCCAAATGAATTAGAAATCTGCTGCTGATGGGAGACAGTTGTTCATATCATGTCCTGCAAAATTAAAAAAAAGAAAACCACCGCAAGGATGCTCTTTCTTTTTGTGATCCCAAACTGTTTTATTTTCAGGAGAGCGATATAGAGGAAATTATGCCAATTATTAAGCAATTTATTTTGATATTGGCTTTATATTCACTTAAATTTGTTAATCTGAAATCCTGTAACAAGTTAGAAACAATATAGCTATTATCTTAAATCAATTTTCAAAATCTTAATATCAAGATGCACCCGTCTAAAAAATGTTTAATGCCGAGTTTAAAGGTCCTGACTATTGCATTTGTAATCATTTCTGCATCTTCCTCATGCAAGAAAGAAGAAGAGAGAATTATGGTGGTGAAAAATGATAATATCTCAGATATTTCAAGTACATCGGCAAAGGCGCATGCGACAATAATAGATATAGGCAATGGCATTGAACAACATGGGCATTGCTGGTCTACAAGTATAGAGCCCTCTCTGGATGACAATGAAGGAATAACAGAAGGCGGGCCTGTAAGTGCCCCCGGTTCATACATCAGTACTATGGAAGGTCTTATGCCTGACACAAAATATTATGCCAGGGCTTACATCAAGAATTCAGCTACAGTTGAATACAGCATTAATGTTCTGCCATTCCGCACTTTATCAGCAGGTTTGCCAGTTGTGGCTACCGGAAGTATTTTAGATTTAACGACATCAAGTGCTACAATTTCCGGCAGTTTGAATAGTCTCGGTGATGGCGCCCCCTCGGTAACACAACATGGACACTGCTGGTCAAGTGAAACAGCGACGCCAACAATTGATGTTAACAATAAATCCTCATTAGGTCCAAGGAATTCAACAGGATCCTTTCAAAGCTTATTGGTTGGTTTATCACCAGATGTTCTTTATTATGTAAGAGCCTACGCTACAAATATCGCAGGAACTGCATATGGCAATTTTGTTAGCTTTACAACCCTTCAGGAAGCCGTGCTACCGGTTTTAACAACCTCTGCCGCAAGCTCAGTAACAGAAACATCTGCCCAAAGCGGAGGGAATATTACTGATGACGGAGGGGCTGCTGTTACGGCCCGTGGAGTTTGCTGGAGTGCCTTTGAAAATCCGGCGCTTTTAAATTCCTGTACAAGTGACGGCAGTGGCACGGGAGAATTTACCAGTAATATTACCGGATTGTCTCCCAACACAAATTATTATGTAAGGGCATATGCAACAAATAGCGCAGGAACTGCATATGGTGACAATGTCAGCTTTACAACCCTTCAGGAGCCCGGACTACCCGTCCTGACAACCGATACAGTAAGCTTAATTACAGCAACAACCGCACAGAGCGGTGGAAATATTACTGATGACGGAGGCTCTGCCGTGACAGCCCGTGGAGTATGCTGGAATACTTCCGAAAATCCGACGCTTTTAAATTCCAATACAAGTGACGGCAGTGGCACAGGATCATTTACCAGTAATATTACGGGATTGGCATCCGGAACAAGATATTATGTAAGAGCATATGCTACAAATAGCGTCGGCACCTCATACGGTGATCATATCTCATTTGAAACATTGTGGGATAATTCTCAAATCAGCGATTATGACGGTAATTTTTATTCAACAGTCCAGATAGGAGAACAAATATGGATGGCGGAAAACCTTAAAACTACCCACTATTCAAATGGCACACCTCTTATTGACGGGACAGGTGTTACGGAGATTTCCGGGGATTTTACAACAAAATACTGGTTTGTCTTTGGTGATAATCCGGGCAATAAAAATACCTATGGATTATTATATACATGGGCTGCAGTTATGAACGGTGCTTCGGGCACTGATGCCAATCCAAGCGGAGTGCAGGGTGTATGTCCGGCTGAATGGCATGTACCCAGCGATGAAGAATGGAAACAAATGGAAATATACCTTGGCATGAGTGTAAGCGAAGCCAATAATGAAGACTGGCGGGGAACTGACGAAGGAGGAAAACTGAAGGAAACCGGCACACTGCACTGGACTAGTCCGAATACCGGTGCGACAAATGCCAGTGGTTTTACTGCTTTGGGGGGTGGCCATCGTACAAATGCAAATTCGTATACCAATATGAATACGGGTGTATGTTTCTGGACCACCACTTCCGTTGATTCCCAGGCATGGACACGACTTCTGCTTCATGATAATGCAGCAGTGTACAGGAATGAATATTTAAAGAATTTCGGCCTCGCCGTCCGGTGCCTAAAAGATTAAGTGAAGAATAAAAAAAGCCACTTCTGAGTGGCTTTTTTATTCTCAATTCTCTAATACACTTATTGACTGGCTGACGGTCTTTACTATTTCTTCACTGCCCCAATTACCATAACTTACTGCAATAGCCGTAACGGTAAAATCTCCCGCACTTTTATACCTGTAAGCATAATTATATGTTCCATCTTCGCTCCTATCTACTCCAACTCCTGTCTGGCCATAAGATCCATCGTAAACATGACCTTCATCCCCTGTGTACACCGTCATTAATTCTGCTTCACCAGTTATACTAAAAACAACCCTGTTGCCGACATAAATAGTACCTGAAGGCTCAATGCTCAATTCCAGACTTGGTTCTATTGCAGGTTCCTTTACACATGAAATAATGGCAGTTAATAATAATATACCTGAAATATATACAATTGATTTCATCGTCTTCATACTTTTGTTAATATTTAAAAAATTCATTTTTACCATCCCGGATTTTGTTTTAATTCTCCATTCATGATATTAATTTCGCGAACAGGAATCGGTAAATATTCATGTTTGTCTTTTATAAACCATGGTAAATATTCATTAATATTGATCCATGGTTCAGGAAGCATGCTCCATCTGACAAGGTCGTGAAAACGAAGGCATTCAAATCCAAACTCAACATCCCTTTCATGGATAATTGCTTCTTTTGTTAACTCTCCGGCATTTAATGCATTCAACCCTACCCTCTGCCTTACCTGGTTAATGCAATCCAATGCCAGTTCGGATGCGCCGTTTAAATGGAATTCAGCCTCACAAAGCATCAATAAGACATCGGAATAACGAATAAGCCTGATATTATTCGGATCGCCAAAATATTCCCACTGGCCATAATGAGCAGGTTCAAAATATTTTTTCCAGCCATAACCCTGGGTTATTGATGTATTTGTATGGCTGTTTGCTGACCACAGTACAGGAGCGGCATCGCTGCCCTGCCTGTACTGCAAGGCAATTGATGACCAGTGGATTGTGTCGCCCGGAGCAAAGATTGTTGCTGATCTGCGCGGATCATAATATAATCCGGCCGGATGACCCGATGGTTTTTCAAAGACTTCTTTAGCAAATACCCTGGTAGGCGCAAGGTTTTTATATCCGAATGGCCCGAAATACTCAGACAGGAAAGATCCATTGCTTTGATAACCCGGTTCCCATTGTCCCCAACCATGCACGCTGTATTGCAGTTCAAAAATCGATTCCTTATTATTTTCACTTGGATAAGTGCCTGAAGGAGAAACCAAATCATCGGGAGTAAAATTGCACATATAAGCATATACATAATCAAGTGAATCATTTCCAATTGGTTGAATAAGGCCATAAATACCTTTTTCATCAGCCAATTTTTTAACCTCGCTCAAATAATATTTTGCACTGTCCCACCCTGGTTGGTCGGGTAAGTGACTTGACTGGTACAGATAAGTTTTACCGAGCAGGGCCAGTGCCGCTCCCTTAGTCGCCCTTCCTACATCCTGCGGCTCATATGTTTCGGGTAATATATCGATTGCGAACCTTAAATCCGATTTAATTGCATTGTAAAAATCTTCTTTCTTTCCATTAGGAACCGGCTTGTTAAAATCGGGTTCGCGTTTCATAAGCAAAGGCGGTTCATTATAAATAATAGTCAACAGAAAGTGATAATAAGCACGAAGGAAGTGCGCCTCTGCAAGGAGCCTGTTTTTCAGATCTTCATCCATTTCAATCCCGGGTATCACCTCCAGGGCAAGGTTGCTTCTGTATACACCCCTGTTAAACAGCACATAATTATCGGCAACTTCAGGATCATTTGCTGAATAGGCGCCTGTAGACCATTTTTGGTTTTCATGAAGGCCCCTGTCGGATAAAGCAGCAAAAAAGAAATGATATTTGCAGCCAAAAGCAAGTTCATGAATAAATGGTGCATAAGCAGATGTTATAGCCTGTACGGCATGATCCTCTTCATAGTAAAAATTGTCGGAATTAAGATTATTCGGACTCGTCAGGTCAAGATAATCTTCACATGAAATAAATCCGAGTAAGGTCGAAATTGACAGATATAGTAATAACTTTTTCATTTTCAATAAAGATTAAGGTTTCAAATTAGAATGACAGTTGAATTCCGGCGGAATAAATTCGCGGAGTAGGATACACGCCTAAATCAATCCCGTTATATAACTGATTAAAGTCACCGGTTTGGCTGACAGAACTGACTTCAGGATCGTAGCCACTGTATTTGGTTATGCATAATAAATTACTTGCATTGACATATACCCTGAATCCCAAAAGTCCTAAAGTATTAAGAATATTATCAGGTAAGGTGTATCCTATTTGTAAGGTTCTTATTTTTAAATAAGAAGCATCTTCAACAAACCACGATGATACCCTGGCATTATTATTAGGATCACCTTTTGCGGCCCTGGTCATTGTTGTGGAGGGATTCTCCGGTGTCCACAAGTCCGTAAGAACTTCTTCCAGTTTATTGTTGATTGCCACAATGCGATGGTTTATGTCTTTAATA
>CAZOLY010000134.1:0-9313 GCA_964580815.1 uncultured Bacteroidales bacterium | reverse complement strand
TATTCTACTTGCAGTAAATCCGGCCATAACTTATTTTCTGCAGCAACCTGCATTTTTTTTAAGCAAGAAGTTCCTGTTCGAGCATTTATCCTATCCGGGCGGACTTATTGAGTATATTTCTGCGGCCCTCTCGCAGTTTTATTGCTATCCATGGATTGGAGCCCTGGTCATCGTCGCGGTCATTTGGCTTATTTCTTTTATCACAGGCAGAATATTAATATCCCTCGGTATTAATATATGCAATCTGTTACTGCAGCTAATCCCTGCAACAGGATTACTTTTTATTCACAGCAGCAATGAATATATACTTGCAACAACAATGATATTGTTGTCTTCAATTCTCTTTTTTTACCTTTATATTCAAATTCAGAATAAAAGTCCGGTTACAAGGTCTGCTGCCCTTATTCTGTCATCCGTTGTTTTATTTCATATATCGGGAGGAAGTGCGCTTCTTCACTATATATCCATGTGCCTGTTATTTGAGATATTCAGTTTTAAGGAATACAAATCTGCTTTAATAATCCTTATAGCAATATTATTTGCCGGTCTTGTACCATATGTATCGGCAAGATTTATCCATTACATAACACTAAAGCAGGCATACTTTTTCTTACTGGTCCCCGAGCCATATTATCATCCGCCTTTATTGCTTTACGGGCTGTTTATTTTTTACCCCTTTCTGATTATTTCTATCGGAATTATAAAATATATTATTGAAATAAAAGGTTCTGTTATCAATACAGATAAAGTACCGGGTGAAAAGTACATTTCATATTTGCTGCTAATTATTCAGGTCATGCTAATTAGTGGCTTGACAACGCTTACTGTAGTTTTTGCTGTTGAACCCGAACAAAAATTTGTCAATAAGATCGAGTACCTTGCCTATAACGAAGAATGGGCCAAACTGTTGGAGCTTGTTCAGGAACATCCTACAAATGACAGGTTTGTGAACTTTCAAACAGTGAGGGCATTATACCATACGGGGAAGATGGCTGAGGACCTGTTCGATTATCCCCAATACTGGGGCAAGCATGCATTATTCCTGGGTGAGATAGTAAGCCGCACGATACTGATAGATAACAGTGATGTTTATTTTGATTTGGGACATATCAGGGCAGCGCAGCACTGGGCATATGAGGCTCAGACGATCTATGAAAACTCACCCCGCATAATTAAACGCCTTGCTATGACTAATATCATCCTGGGAAACTATAAGGCTGCCGCTTCAATCCTTGGAATTTTAAAAAACAGCATAATTTACAGTGGCTGGGCAGAGCATTACCAGCAATGTATCGATGACCCCTTGAAGCTTGCTGCAGATTCCCTGGTTCAAAGTAAGCGCAAATTGCAGCCAACTGAAATCTTTTTTATGGACAGGGAGAATGTAAATAATGATTTGTCATTACTGCTGAAAGACAATCCGAATAACAGGATGGTTTTCGAATACCTGATGGCTTATTATTTGCTTTCAAATGATGTCGGAGGTGTTTTCAGGAATATGAGGTATTTAGAAGGACTTGGCTATAAAAAAATTCCCAGGACTTATGAAGAAGCTTTGTTGGTATATCTGACAAAAAAAAATATATATAGCGTAAATTTGGGAGATTATAAGATAAGCAGAAGTACGATAGAAAGATACAGGGATTATGCACGCATAGTCCATAAGCATAATAATGATATGAGGACTGCACAGGAAGAGCTTTTCAGCAAACATGGAAACACTTACTGGTACTATCTCCATTATGACAGTCCGGTTACAAACAGGAGAGTACTTAAATTTCAAGCAAAAGAATGAAAACAAAGAAGACATATATATTGATGGCAGGAGTTGTAATAGTGCTTTTTGTTGCGGCCTTAATATTCATGCTTCCACACAGTCCGGTCATAAAAAACATGAGTGAATCAGGAAGGCCGGCAGTAATATCGCCAGATTATTCACATACTGTTATTCCGCCAAATATTGCTCCTTTAAATTTTATGATAAAGGAAAAGGGGAAAAGGTTTTATATTAAAATATACTCCTCGAAGGGCGATACTCTAAAAATTGTTACAAGAGATCCTGTTATTATTCTTCCGGAAAGGAAATGGAAGAAGCTACTTCGGCAGAACAAAGGCAGTGATCTTTACTTTGATGTTCATGCAGAAGAACGCAGGGGGCAATGGATAAAGTACCAGGCAATATCCAACCATATTGCAAAGGATGAAATTGACGGCTATCTCGTCTACCGCCTGATTAATCCCGGGTATATTCTATGGGATAAGATGGGAATTTACAAGAGGGATATAGAAAATTTTGATGAGTCCCCTGTCATGGTTAATATTCTGGCAGACAAGAATTGTATAAACTGCCATTCATTTTGCCAGAACGATCCGAACAAAATGCTTTTCCATATAAGGGGCAGACTGGGGGGCACAATACTTTACGAAGACGGGGAAATAAAGAAAATAAACACAGGTACTGCCTATACGATGTCGGCGGGTGTTTATCCTGCATGGCATCCGGGTGGTAACCTTATTGCGTTTTCAGTAAATAAAATAAACCAGAAGTTCTCTTCGTATGGTGCTGAAAGTATAGAAGTTTATGACAAGGCTTCAGATATTATCCTTTATGATATTAAAGCTAACATGGTGACAACTTCGCCCAGGGTGTCAACAAAAGATAAAGAGACAATGCCTGTATGGTCTCCTGACGGCAGGTATCTCTATTTTGGAAGGGCTCATAAGCCTGAAGGTCCCCAGCTTCATGACTCAATAATGTATGATCTTATGCGTATTTCATACGATGTTGAAAGCGGACAATGGGGAGAAACAGATACTATTCTTACAGCCCGTGAAACAGGACGCAGCATTTCGTGGCCGCGCATATCGCCCGACGGCCGTTATATACTTTTTTGCATGTCTGATCATGGCTATTTTTCAATCCACTACCCCAGCAGTGATCTGTATATTATGGACCTGGAGACCCGCCATTACCACCGCCTTGATATTAGCAGTGACAACGCAGACAGTTTTCACTCATGGTCGCATAACGGACGCTGGTTTGTATTTGCCAGCAAGCAGCTGAACGGACTTTGTTCAAGGCCCTTCTTCTCATATTTTGATGAAAACGGAAAAGCATATAAACCTTTTGTACTGCCGCAGAAGGACCCTGAATTTTATGACACTTATCTGAAAAATTACAATATCCCGGAGCTTGTGTCAGATAATATAACTATTAACAAATGGGAATTAACAAAGACAGTCCGCGGTGAAGCCACAAACGCAAAATTTGACCCTGCTGTTGATGTTGATGCACTTTCAGGGGCCACAAGAATAAAACAGGCACAATAAAATAAGGTGCTGTCCCCGGGAGTGTGCCGGTCATAAAACAGAATTTGTATAGATATGGTGCTGACTAAACAAAATAAAACCAGTATAGCAGTAAGGTTTCTTTTCTTCCTGTTTTTTTACCTGTACCTGTTTGTATTTACCAATCCGTCGATCAGTTATTTTGTTCAGCAGCCGGTATTTTTATTTGATAAAACTTGCCTGTTAAAATATTTAAATCACCCCGGTGGTATAAGTGAGTATTTGTCACGGTTCCTGTCGCAGTTTTATTATTTTCCATGGCCGGGAACATTAATAATTACTCTGGCAGCATGGGCCATAACGTTCGTTACCGGCAGAATATTAAAATCTTTGGGCCTTATAAGATACACGCTGGTATTGCAGCTTCTGCCTGCAATTGCATTAATATACCTTAACAGGAATTATGAATTTAAGCTCATAAACAGCCTGGTACCTTTATTGTCATTATCAGCCCTTTACCTTTACTTGCGACTGTCGGGATTGAAGTTTATACCGAAAATTGCATTCCAGCTTCTGTCATCAGCTGTTCTGTACTACATTGCAGGTGGTGGCGGCTTGCTTTTGTATGCATCCATGTGTATAATAAAAGAAATTATTGGAATAAAGGATTATAAATCTTTGGTTTCAGCCACCCTGCCGTTGATTATTTTTATTATTATTCCCTGGTTATCTGCAAGGTTTTTATTTTATATCACATTAAAGCAGGCTTACCTGCATTTGCTTTCACCAGGAAGAGGATATGAGCCTTCACTAATGTTGTACTGCCTGTTTATTTCATTTCCTCTGCTTGTTGCTGTGGCAGGTGTGGTGCCGGCAAAAGAAAGTCCTTTCGGGACTGAAATGATAATCCAGTATATTGCAATAATAGTGCTTATTGCAAGCACAATTGCCGTACCTTCCAGTCCGGACCAAAAGCTGGAGAACAGAGTCAGATATCTTGCCTATAAAGAGAGGTGGGAGGAGCTATTAAAGCTGGCAAAACATAAGTACTCAAATAACAGGATAGTCAATTTTCATACCAACAGGGCATTGTTTCATACGGGAAGGCTGGCATATGATATGTTTGAATACCCGCAGAACAGGGGAAAATACGGATTGCTGATGGAAGGTACACTGGATGTTAATTATCTCATGGACAACAGCGATCTTTTTTTTGATATGGGGCATATAGGCTCGGCCCAGCACTGGGCATATGAAGCGCAGACCAAGTATGAGAATTCACCGCGCATACTTAAAAGGCTGGTACTTACGAATATAATTAACGGTGATTTCGGTGCTGCTAATTCCATGCTTATGATCTTAAGAAAGAGTATTCTGTACAGAAAATGGACAGACCACTATCTTGAATGCATACATAATCCTGATAAGCTCAAAGAAGATACTCTCATTCAGAGCAAGAGAAAAATCAAACCTTCTGTTGATTTTTTTATAGATGATATATTTTCCTATAACAAGGACCTGATATTTATCCTTGAAGAAAATTTACATAACAGGATGGCTTACGAATATCTAATGGCCTATTATATACTTGACAAGGATTTGAATAATTTTATCAGATACCTGCAATACCTCGATGAACTCGGCTATAAGGAGATCCCGAAAAATTACGAAGAGGCTTTATTATTTTATTTGTCACGTAGAGATGCAAAAAGGATTAGCCTGGGCAAGTACAGGTTTAACGAGAATATTCTAAGCAGGTATAAAGATTATGTCTCAATAATTATGAAAAACAAGGGTGATATCGAAGCGGCAAAGAAGGAACTGCAGAAATATCACGGCAATACATGCTGGTTTTACCTGCATTTTATTAATCCTTTTATGGGTACGGATGAACCAAAGAAACCATCAATGTATGAGTTCAAATAAAAAATATATTATTCTGGCAGGAATACTGGCAGTACTTTTTGTTGCAGCATGGCTGCTAATACGTCATAATAATCCTGAAATAAAGATATTCTCAGAATACAGCCGGCTTCCTGTTATTTCACCCGATTATTCCGAAACTGTTATACCTCCTAATATTGCGCCCTTAAATTTTACTATAAAAGAAAAAGGCACCAGATATTATGTAAAAATATATTCCGGACAGGGAGATACGATTAGAATCTTCCGAAAGGGACCAAGAATTAAAATACCTGCAAAGAAGTGGGAAAAGCTCCTGGGCCAAAATAAGGGACAATACCTTTACATCGATGTTTTCATAAAGGAAGATAGGGGGCGATGGGGAAAATACAAAACGATAAGTAACAGGATTGCCAGGGAGGAGATTGATGGTTACCTTGTATACAGGCTTATTAATCCGGGATATATTTTATGGGACCAGCTGGGAATATACTGCAGGAATATTCAGAACTTCAATGAGCAAATAGTGCTTGTCAATGATGTAGCTGACGGGGATTGCATGAATTGCCACTCTTTCTGCAACAACAATGCCGGCAATATGATTTTTCACATCAGGGGTGATCTCAACGGAACAATATTGTGTCAGGACGGAAAGATAAAAAAAATTAATACTGCAACTGCATATACTATGTCTCCCGGCACTTACCCGTCATGGCATCCAGGGGGCAGGCTGATCGCTTTTTCGGTAAATAAAATAATGCAGGAATTCCATGCTACGGGCAGTGAAAAAATTGAAGTCTATGACAGGGCTTCAGATATTATCCTGTATGATATAGATGCGAACATGATTACCACCTCACCCGTTGTATCGACAAAACAGCGGGAGTCAATGCCAACGTGGTCACCCGATGGCAAATACCTGTACTATTGTGTGGCTCCTGAATTAAGTAAGAGGTTACTGTATGACTCAACAAGGTATGATCTGATGCGTATTTCTTATGATATTGAGAGCAATGAATGGGGTGAACCTGAGACTATTCTCAGTTCACGTGAAACCGGACTTAGCATTTCATGGCCGCGCATATCACCGGACGGGCGCTACCTGGTTTTTTGCATGTCTGATCACGGGTATTTTTCAATCCATTACCCCAGCAGTGATCTTTATGTGATGGATCTTGAAACAGGGAAATATAAATGCCTTGATATAATTAACAGCGATAATGTTGAAAGTTACCATTCATGGTCACGCAACGGCCGGTGGATAGTATTTACAAGCAAAAGATTAAACGGACTGTGTTCAAGGCCTTACTTCTCGTATTTCGACGAAAACGGAATAGCACATAAACCATTTATTCTGCCCCAGAAAGACCCTGAATTTTATAATACTTTCCTGCAGAATTACAATATTCCTGAAATGGTGTCAAATCCCGTGAACATAAATAAATGGGATTTGACGAGAATAGTTAATGGCAAGGCAATGGCTGTTGAATTCGACAAAAATGTTGACATAGATGCTCTTTCTGGTGCCACGAGGATAAAGATGTAATTGCCTTATTATTTTAAAGTTAACTTGCTTTGTGTCAGAATTTTCCATATATTTAGTAACTTATGGAAAACGATTCGGACATACAGAACCAGATCTTTCAAAAGATCATGGACCAGTTGCCTGCCCATATATCACTGGTAGATGAAATTTCTGATGTTCTTGAAATAAGTGCGGATAGCGCATATCGCAGGATAAGGGGCGAAAAAGCCCTGTCTATTTACGAGGTACAGAAATTATGTGAAAAATACCGGTTTTCTGTAGATGATTTAGCCGGTACATCCGTTAATACAGTTACATTTCGTGCCAGCCTTCTAAATGAAGAGGGTTTCAATTTTGTTCATTATTTTGAATCTCTTCTCGATGACATAAAGGTTGTCTCAGGCAATGAAGAGGCAGAAGTAATATTTCTGCTGAATGAAATAAATCTTTTTCAGCTTATACAGGTGCCCGAAGTGTGTGCCTTTAAATTGTTATACTGGCAAAAATCCAACCTTGGTTTCCCGCAATACAGGGACAGGCTGTTTACATTCGATATACTGAATGAGGAAATAATAAAAATAACATCAGCCATTACCGAACTTTATACAAAGCTGATAACCATAGAATTAGCTACTGAAGAAACTCTTATCAGCCTGTTAAAACAGATACTGTTTTATTTTGAGTCCGGATTTTTTGAAACAAAAGCAGATGCCATAAGACTATGTGAGAAGGTTATTGAGCTGGTAGAACATTTAAAACACCAGGCAGAGCTGGGATTCAAGTTTGCCTTTAAGAAAAAACCCGTAGGGAAAGAAGGCAATTTCATGTTATACTATAATGATATTCTTCTGATTGATCAGACAATACTTGTAAAAGCCGGCAACAATGTATCCACCTATATTACAAATAATGGCATTAACCTTCTTCAGACATTTAATAAAGACTTTTTTCAGTACAACTATCAATGGAGTAAAAACCTCATCCAGAAATCTGCTTTAATTAGCGGAACAGGGGAAAAAGAGCGCAATAAGTTCTTCATGAAGCTCATCGATAAAATACAGAATGTAATAAGGCAGATTGGCTAATCGCCGGTTACTCTTTTTTAAGCTTTTCCTGGAGCGCCAGTCTTTCCAAGGCTTCCTGGATGGTCAGCTTCTTCCCTGCCTGGTAGGCTGTGATAAAAGCCTTTTTAACGTCGCATTTTTCGAGTGTCTCCGTTGCCTCTTCAAGGGTTCTATACCTGCCTATAGAGTATTTGTACCATTCTTCTTCGTAGATCATATCAATAGTCATTCCCCCCAGGTAAATGGTACGCAGGTATTCTTCGGTAAGAGGTACTGTATGTGCGGCTATCTGGACTTTAAAAATTATATCTTTAAGCAGTGACGAATCAATTTCCACGCTCTTATCAATAGTACCAAAAATATCCTGTGGAGGTTCCTTTATCACAGGGTTCCTGTTCATAGCCATCACTTCTTCAAGAGTGACATCATCATTCCAACCATAGTTATACTCAACAGGGAAATCCTGGTAAATCTGGACAGCTCTTCCCTGGTCTCGTATTGCAAGCTTTTCAAGGTTAAAAGCTTCTTTCATCTGGTACAGGGCAGCCTCGTACCTGTCAGCATCAGTGACTATATCTCTTTTCAGGAGGGCCCTGCTAAGTCCTTTCAGTGCTTTTTTCTCATAATACTTTGCTTTTTCCATGCCTGCAGCATAGTGATTGTCTTTAACCATTGCATCCCAGAATTCGCGGGCTTTATCTTTGAACACGGAATAGATCATGGTATGTCCCTCTTTGTAGCCGTCTGATGCTTCAACAAGTTTTTTAAATGCCTTTTTGTAAGCCGGTGATTCAGCCAGGTTCTTTTCAGCCTCATCAAGTGATTCATATATCTGGTTTGCTTCATTTAAAGTGATGTCTGCATCATTAAGTATTTTTATTGCTTTTTCAAACTTTTTCTCATCTGCAGCATTGAATTTTAAGTTCAGCTCCTCATAATATTTGGTTATCTCATGGTTCTGGGCAACAATATAAGAATTACAGAAGATGCACAGTACTGTTATTAATGCGGGGAATTTCAATATACTCGGGTATTTCATAGAATACGCTATTACAACGTTCTTATTATAATAATAAGAGATATGAACTGTTATTAATATTTATCAAAAATAATTAAATATATAAAGATGGTAAAAAAATGTTCAGGAATATATTCAGGGAAGGAGATAAAAAAAAGGAAATAAAACATATTTCCTTATCTGAAGACTGAATAACTCTTTGTATTCCTAGTTGAGTTCCTTGTGTTCGGGAGCGGTTATAAGCATGAATCCCAACACAATCAAGGATAATACAGGTATTAATAATAATATTGTTACTCCCATAATTAACTAGTTATGAATAATTATGCATGAGTTGGTCACAAATATAAATAAATTCGTCAAAAATAAAAGCATGTTTGTCAAAAAATTCATATTTAACTTTAAATATTTATACAATTTATTTCAATAAAGGTTACAATTTTGATGATTTTTTTATTAATATGACAATATCTCAAATTCCGGACAAACTCCTATGGTGCCAATAAAAGGTGCCAA
>CAZOLY010000133.1:0-9316 GCA_964580815.1 uncultured Bacteroidales bacterium | reverse complement strand
CCTCATGAATAAACATAAGAGAATCAGCATTTATTTCACCAAAAGCCAGAAAAGTATAATTAGTGGATTCATGAGGGGATAAAATCATACTCCCGTTTTCATAAATAGACTGTCCGTTTAAAAAAACAGAATCCGCATTAATGGTTGTCCATGTGAGCAATACTGTATCTTTAACAGCAATCTTGCTTTCTTCCGTTTTAAAACTTGTTACAAAGGTATATCCTGTATCGGCATTATGGACAATATCCATTTCAACCAGCCTGCTGCGGATTATCTCAGCCATAGCCCTTGAACCCTGGACGTTAGGATGTATTTTATCAGGGAACAGGCTGACACTGTCCAGAAGGGGATGGTAAAAGTCTATTAATTCGGCTCCTGTTTCAGCCAGCACAGAATCAACAGCCGGAATAATGCCATTCAGGATAACAGAATCACGAATGTCCCAAACAATTTCATAAGCCGGAGGGGGATAGCATACAATGAACTTTGTTAACGGATTTCTTGTTTTAATGGTATCGATCATTGACAGGTAGTCACCAATAAACTCATCGCCATAAACGTCCCAGTTTTGGGGTTTGCTGTCATTGGTGCCCAGGAGAATTATACAAATTTCCGCCGCATAATCCATGTAATCTTCAAACTGTGTTGAATTCCAGTAAGAAACATCACCGTTTTTGAGCATTGTTGTGGTCGTGATGCCAAAGTTCTGTACAATACATGTGTCCCCGTATATTTCCTCCAGCATAGGCCCTAGCTGTGCAGGATAACTCTGCGTTGCCCCATCCGATAGTCCCACTCCCTGGGTAATACTGTTCCCGATAATGCCTATACGGACATGATAGTCCTGTGCTTGATTGAATAATGTGACTGTTATGAAAACAATTGTGCAAATGATTGATTTATATTTTTTCATAGTTCAAAATTTATTTATTATATCAATAAGGGACAAATGTAAAAAACTTTAGCCACGATTGTGTGCCCTTCCTTTATTTTCTTATCTTTTATATCTTTTTAGAAAAATTGTATGTACAAAAACGGTTATAAATTCCAATTTCCCTGTTTTTTATTATGCCCAGATAATAATAAATAATTATCCTCCTGCAAAAACTTAACTCAAATTGTTCACGACCTCACAGTATTATTTAAATTCTTAATAAATTTGATAAAAATAGTTAAGAATAATCATCAGCTCTATTTCATCTTCCAATTAAATAAACTTAGCTTTGTTAGGTATATAAACATATTTAGCAATTATTAAAATAAAATATAATGAAGCAATTACAATTGCTTTTAATATTATGCGTGACTCTCCTTAATTCAATATTATGTCAAGATTGGAAAATCATTGAACCGGATAGATATTATAATTATTCACTTGATTCTATAATTAGAATAGTCATAAATATTGAAAGTCAAAAAAATATTAATCTGGATTATTATGAGAAATATTAGCAAAACCTGGATCCACCATTTAATTATAATAGGATTAGTTTTATGCCTGATACTAATTATCAGATGTGCTAAAGAAGAGGATAAAGATGATAATAATCCTCAATTAAATACAGTTACTGACATTGATGGTAATGTTTACCATACTGTAACTATTGGTACTCAGACATGGATGCTTGAGAACTTAACCGTTATACACTATCGAAACGGAGATGAAATACCAAATATTACAGATTTTAATGAATGGAATGAGCTTACTACTGGTGCATATGCCAATTATAATAATGATCCAAATAATTCCAAAACTTATGGAAGATTATATAATTGGCATGCAGTAAGCGATAGTCGAAAAATAACACCAGCTGGTTGGCATGTGCCTGCCGATTTAGAATGGCAGACATTGATTAATTATTTAGGAGGTGATAGTATTGCCGGAGGCAAATTAAAGGAAACCGGCACAGAACATTGGCTGAGCCCTAATGATAGTGCGACAAATGAAAGTGGTTTTACAGCATTGCCTGGAGGTCGTTATCCTACTGACAGTTATGAATTCCTGAGAATGAATGCCTCTGGTTCCTGGTGGTCATCAACTGCAGTGATTAAGATATACTATATTAACAACGAGCCATATTATGAAAAATTTATTACATATGGTTATACTCTTTTTAATACAACTCATCCTTTTATTCCATCTTTAACAGGAGGAGCGATTAGTCGATGGGAAGATCCAAAAGAACTTGGCTTTTCAGTTCGTTGTATTAAAAATTAGATTAATACTTATTTAAAGGTGTTCTGGCGTTCAAGCCCGCAACAATTACCACTAGATACGAACAAAAATATAAACAGATAATATCATGAATCCACAAAACACGTTATCAAAAGTATTTATGCTGAGGAATGTTTGTGCGGGTGTGGTTATCGCTGGTGCTGTCCTCGTCTGTATTGCAATGACCGGATGCCAGCGCGACTCAATTAAATCCGTAACATCTGAAAAAAATAGCTATGCCGAGGATCGGGCATTGATAGAGGATCTGCAGGCCCGCTATATGTTTGCATTGGATTTTGGAGATATAGACAAGTATGTAGACACTTTCACAGAGGATGGCATACTTGATATTGGTGAGGGTGAATGGCGCGGCCGTGATACAATCCGGCAGGTGCTTGCCGCCATGCGTAAGCCGGAGGAACCAGCGGCAAACACGGATGCTCAAAAGCTGCACCCTTCCAGCGGCCGGCACAGCATAACAAACATTGTGATAAAAATAAGGGGTGACACGGCATACGGGAGAGCTTATTGGTTTCATATGTCAAACGACAATCAGCAACGCAACGCAACACTTAACTCATACGGCCACTATGAAGATGTGATGGTTAAGGTAAACGGTAAATGGTTGTTCAGCAAGCGGAAAATCTATAACGAGCAGGTCTCTAAATGGTCTGCTCCACGTGATAATCCGAGCTGGTAAAATAGTGCCGGGCACACACTATTTAATTATTTCAAGCTTCCCTGTTTTCAATAATCCTTCGGAAGTACTGACTGAATAAAGATACACTCCGGGTTGCAAAGTTATATTGTCTTTGCTTTTCATATTCCAGAACAGTATCCCTTCAGCAGGGACTTTTGAAATGCTATATACTATATTACCCAGGATATTATATATTACTAACTCTGAATTCAAAGGCAATCCGGTAAAATTGATACCTGCACAGCCACAATTCAAATTGCAGGGTGTGGGATATGAATCAATTTTGTCCACAGATTTTATCGTACCCGTGCTTACCGGTTCGATATAATCTGTCTTATAAAAATATCCCGAGAGGAATACCAGTGAAGCATTTTCGGAAGTTTCCGCCTCATTGGAAGCCCAGGATCCATAGCCGCATACAGCTGTATCTAAATAACATTTTGCACGTGGAGTACCTATTTTAATGAGATCAGCAAGCAAGACATCATACCCTTCAACCGTATAGCAATTGGCCCCGCCTGCGGTCCAGCCCGGAATAGACTTTCCGTAATCTATATATATCCAGTTGTAAGGATGTTTCATGGAATTGGTGCCGTGTTCCATCACAAAACTCTTATCCAGGCTGTTGATCCCCAGCATATAATTCAACTGTGCAATGGCGGCATCACGGTAAATGGTGTCTCCAGTAATTTCATAGCCGATTAGAAGGCAATTCGCTTTGTCCATTAACCATTCATTCGATTCCCACCAATATTCCCACCAATCCAGTGCAACGCCGTAACCTGTATTGTTAGACGTCGATACAATAGAATTGCATAAAGACAATATTTTGGATTTTATCTTATTTTTCAATGTTAAACTTGTCTGATCATCGAAATAGAGTGCTATATATCCAAACATATGAGGAGCATCCTGTGAAAAAGGTATCAGATTGACCGTATCGATAGTTGCACTAAACTGTGTACGTAAAGTATTGCTATTTAATGTTCTGGCCATTTCACCCAGTGCCCATATATATTCCTGCGACCAGTCCGGGTCGATATAATAAGGATCGCTTTGTCCTGTTTCAGGGTGAGTAATTAGCCATGCCCACGCTTTCTTTGCAGCATCCAGGCATGTTGCAGAAAAGTTATCGTCGATAGCCTTAAAAACCCTGGCGGACTGTGCCATAACACCGGCAAAAACTGCAGCATCAATTGTTGACGGTACCTGGGGCTCAGTTGCCTTCTGGAATTCCACATAACGCTCGTAAGGATCCATGTCGGGCGTAAAAAATCCACCGAGGTCAGGTTCACTATCCACTTTATGATACACTGAACTGTCGGACTTTTGCATTTTCAGCAACCAGGTTAATCCCCACCTGGCCTCATTAAGCAGGTCAGATACCTGGTTACCGGATTCCGGTATGTGTATGTTCAGTTTCATCATTGGACCGGACTTTAACTCATAGAGCCACAACATATAAGCAACACTTACGGCAATTTCATGGACAAATTTTCCCAAATCGCACGCATTATGCCATCCCCCTGTTACATCAATAATGCCGAAGCCTCCCCTTATCATAGCATCGCTCAAATGACAGGCCGGCCTGTTAATTCCCGTAATCGGATCATCTTCGGCAAGACCACACCTTATAAGGTAGAAGCACCTTAGTGCATCCCTGAAAAGGCTATTAAAAACGCTGTCAGATATAGCAAAGGGATGACTTTCTTTGTCGTTAACTGATATTGTGTATGTACCCGGACTCGAAAACGCACTGAAATCGACCTTCCAGACTTCTTCACCTGTTGATGATGTATCTATAACAGGGGAGCCCGTAATTGTACCGCTAAATACTACATTATTTAATGAGTCACGTACATAAAAAGGGTCTCCCTGCGAAGCGACATTTGTGGTGATACAGAAATATTTTCTTCCTTGGGTCAGATATCCCTCCTGGTTGATTTTTGGCAAAGGAATGATGATGTTTGGATCCTTGCCTTCTTCTTTATAATAGAATTCGATATTGTCAATAAAGATCTGCCCGCTGGTATCCGGTGAAGCAACAACACTAAATCCAATTGAAAAAATAGTTGAAGGATCCCATGGACCAGGGGTGCCCCATTTTTGAGTAAACAATACAAAGGGCAGCTCGTAAAGTCTCCATTCCGGGGTGACTGTAATTTCCTTGGAATAATGGTTATTTTCAGCCCTCGTCTGGTCGGTTCCTATATTTACTTCATAACTCCCGTTACCCCTTGCATAAAAGCGTACACCGTAATAAGCACTCAGGTCTATTCCTGTCCAGCCACCGTTCATCGATGTTGTGGCTCCGGCATAAGGCGAGCTGCTGCCCTCGTTGATAGTCCAGTTAAGTTGTTTGCAATAATTGCCCTCATAAGCCGGGGATCCATCAGCTTTAATTGTCAGCACGGAGTAACCGTCATTATACGTAGCCCATACCCCGCCAATGGAATTTGATGTGGTACCGGTTTCACCATCTTCTACCAGCAGGGCTGCCTGAAGGGTGAATGTAAAACAAATCAGGGACAGGCTATGTAGTACTTTTTTCATAGCTATAAAAGATGTTATTATTCTTCATATAAATTAACTAATTATTGTGACTTAAATTGAAATTATAGGAAAATAATTTCTGTATCCTGACAAGGTGAACCATATAAAAATCAGGAATGGGAAAAACTAATGATAATATAGAATAAAGTTTCGAAGGACTCCAATCCGGTAATTCGGTAATAAGAGAAAAACACTTCCATGTTCTTTATACTCTCAGCTGCTCAAAAAAGGCTGGATTATCTGCGCAGTTCCTCAAGATTGGCCTGGGCAGCAGGGTCACGGCTGAATAACTCTGCAAGTTTATCACACGCGTAGTCAGGACATTGTGCGCAGCTTTCAAGATCTCTCAGTGTTGCGCATTTTCTGATCTCACAGTTACGACATTGTGAAAACAACCTTCCGGTATTGGCGCCGCATCCGTCGCAGTCAGTTATATCCCCGGCTTTCAGGTTCATCTGGTAATGTTCAGAAATAAAACTGGCTATAGAGACTCTCATCTCCTGCTGCCGGGACCTGTCCTTTTCAAAAGTCGCCAGGTGAATGGGACAGCTGTCACATGCCAGACCGCAATATGCAATCATTTTATTCATTGATGGTATCCTTCTGTTTTACTTTTTTTCTTTTACCTTGCCCTGGCTCATAACTTTCTGCATTGCTTTCTCAGCTTCCGCAGTATCGCCAAGATAGTAATGTGTCAGGGGTTTTAAATTATCATCAAGTTCATAGATCAGCGGGATGCCGGTTGGTATATTTAACTTAATGATCTCGTCATCAGTCATCTGATCCAGGTATTTCACCAGTGCCCTGAGGCTGTTGCCATGGGCAACTATGAGAATCCGCTTCCCCTTTTTTATTTCTGGTACGATATCGCTGTGCCAGAAAGGAAGAAACCTGTCAACAGTATCTTTAAGACATTCGCCGAGAGGGATATCTTTTTTCGGGAGCTGTGAATACCTTTCATCATGCCCCGGATAGCGGCTATCTTCCGCAGTCAGCTCAGGGGGCCGTATATCATAGCTGCGCCTCCATTGCAATACCTTATCCTCGCCATATTTTTCAGCGGTCTCAGCTTTGTTTAATCCTTGCAGAGCCCCATAATGACGCTCATTGAGACGCCACTCCCTGACAACAGGTATCCACATAAGGTCAAGCTCATCCTGCACGATCCATAATGTCCGTATAGCCCGCTTTAAAACCGATGTATATGCTATGTCAAATGTATACCCCGCTTCACGAAGCAGCTTCCCTGCCTGGTGGGCTTCCCTTACACCGTTTTCTGTCAGATCGACATCTGTCCACCCTGTAAACCGGTTCTCCAGGTTCCATGTGCTTTCTCCATGCCGTAACAAAGTTAGTTTCATTTTAAAGTTCCTGTTAATATTTATATAATCTTTCATTGACATTAAAAGGTAAAAATACTAATTTGCATTATTATAATCATATATATGTAATAACAGATTTATTATATAAAAGGTTAAATCCATTTTAAAATCTAACACTTTAAAAAACTAAAAAAATGAAACTAAATGTAAAAGCATTTGCCCTGACAGCCGGCATTATTTGCGGTTTAGGATTATTCCTGCTAACATGGTGGGTAATACTGTTCGAGGGGGCATCAGGTGCAAAAACGATAATCGGACTGGTATACCGGGGTTATAGTATGAGTCCGTTAGGCAGCCTAATAGGCCTGGCATGGGGATTCGTTGATGGTCTGATTGGCGGGGCCATTTTCGCATGGCTTTATAACTTGCTTGTTCCCCGCTCTTCAAAATAAGGGCTGATTTACAAATACTTCCAAAAAGAAACGGATCATTGGTGTAAACTAAGATCCCTCAGTAACATCCTTACCTCTGTCATCACCCGTAAGCTCATCCATGATAGCGGCTGTGGCAGATGCGCCTATGCGTGTTACGCCAAGATCTTTCATCCTTAGCACGTCCCTGAGCGTCCTCACACCTCCCGCAGCTTTCACCTGCACCCCGGGATCGGAATACTTGCGCATTAATTTCACATCCTCTTCAGTTGCCCCTTTATATGAGTATTTGCCGTCCTCACATTTTGTGAATCCATAACCTGTTGACGTTTTTACAAAATCAACCATGCACTTGCTGCATATCTGGCAAAGCCTGATCTTATATTTATCATCAGGCAGAAAGTCATTTTCAAAAATAACTTTAAGTATGGCATTATTTTTCTTTGTTACACCTGCCACAGCCTTTATCTCATCTTCAATATATTGCCAGTCTTCGCTCAGCACCTTGCCAATATTTATAACAAGGTCAATTTCTTCAGCCCCGTCAGCTATGGCCTTTTCTGTCTCAAATACCTTTACTTCTATAAGGCTGTTACCGTGAGGGAATCCCACAACCGTCCCTGTCTTCACTCCCGATCCCTTTAATATCCCGACAGCCATTTTTACTGCATAGGGTTTAATGCAGACCGATGCTACATTGTACTTCCTTGCCAGCAAACATCCCTCTTTTAACTCTTTATCACTCATTGCCGGGTGCAATAAGGAATGGTCTATCATTTTTGCTATCTCTGTTTTCATATGTTTTTTTTATTAAGAAAAATATAACTAACTTTAGTTTATGTGACATTAATATTAATTAAAATTATACAGATATGAATAAAAATCTACATTTTTTTGAATTGTGTGTGCTGGTCATGTCAATGACAGTCGTCAATGTTAGAGCCACCACATTTACTGTCGGGGCAAGCGGACAGGATCTTACAACAGTCCAGGGAGCTAATGACAGTTCCTGGGTAATGGACGGAGACACTGTTCTGCTCGTTGACGCTATTCACACGGAAGATAGTATTATCTTATCGAAGGACCTTGTGATTATCGGACTTGCAGAGCGCAGTGTTCTCCAGGCAGATCCTGATTCGGGAATGGCAACCAACCGCGTTATGTACATCGCTGCGGACACAAAAGTAGGGCTTTACAATCTTATAATTCAGCATGGCGTTGACTCAACCGGAGGAGGTATTTTTAATGAGGGCGAACTTATAATGGCTAACTGCCTGGTTCAGAAAAATGTCGCAATGAACGCCGAACACCCTGACGGAGGGGGAGGCATATTCAATTTGTTCAGGCTTTCTGTATTGTATTCTGATTTTGCACTGAATTATACTGATGGTCATGGCGCAGGAATAAATAATTCAAGCGATGAAGCTGTTATGCTTGTTGACGGCTGTAATTTTTACGATAATTTTGCAAATGTTGGTGGCGGTGGAATAGGCTCACCTTTTGATGATAGCATAATGGTCGTTAACAGCACGTTTACAAATAATGTTGCCAATGGCGGCAAGGGAGGGGGACTGCTTATCGGGGGAGGAAATACGGAAGATCTTGTATATGTTGCCAACTGCACATTCACAGGTAATACAAGCGGAGTGGGAGGTGCCCTCACGATATATGCTGACAGTGCCCTTCTTGATAACCTGGTGATCAGCGGTAATACCTCTGTATCGGGTGCAGGTGCAGGCATATCTATCGTCGGCGGAGCTATCATGATTACAAATTGCACTGTTGTCAACAACACTGCCGGAAATAAGGGAGGCGGCATCTCAGTGTCACTTCGCTCCCACACCTATATACACAACACTACTATTTCAGATAATCATACCGACGGAGAGGGTGGAGGAATACTTACAAGGGGCAACCTTGCACTTGACTTCGTTACTTTAACAAATAACACATCAGAGGGTGTAGGCGGGGGATTAGCATATGTACAGCCCGAAACCACTCCTGATCACGGGATATATATCAAGAACTCCGTCATAGCAGACAACTTCGACGGCACAATGACGCACCCCAATATATTTGACGATTCCTGCATGGT
>CAZOLY010000132.1:0-9333 GCA_964580815.1 uncultured Bacteroidales bacterium | reverse complement strand
TGGAATTAAGACCACTGTACTCTTCATTAAATAAGTTAATTACTTTAATGTAGGCACAAAGGCTATTACTTATTTTGTAACTTGCCAAAGCATCAACAGTATAGTAGCCATCCACATTCCTGAATAGATCTTTATACAAATCTTCAATAGGTATTAATACCCTCAACCATTTGGTTTCCCATGTATTTTCCAAATGAATATACAGGTTTTTTAAGGGATAGAAGGAAATATTCAAATGGCCAATATGGTTAGGCATAAGTTTAAAACTTTCAATCAGGGTCTCCAGTTCGGGCAAGTTTTCTCCCTTTTTTGAGAAGGCAACATTTATTTCAGCATCGAGCCTGATTGACTTAACAATGTTTTTTTTCTTTAATGACAGTTGTACGCCATATAAACGGGAAACTTTATTTTTTGCATTTTCTTTTGTCAGAATCGAATCATTCACTGCCAGGGGAAGGTTAAATGCCCTTTTGGGCAGCTTAACAATGCTAAAATGATTTTTAATGGCATTATAAAATATCGCTATATCTGCATCAATATCCCAAAAAATTTTGCTGGTTATGCCCAATTCATATGATTCAAATCTTTCCGGTTTTAGTTTATTTGTCAGAATATCAGTTCTTAATGAGGGAGGTACCATAACATAATAAATACTATCGGTATTTTCTGCTGCAGTATATGCGAATGATTCAAAAACCATTGATGTGGGTGGTGCTTTATATGCATACCCTATAAAACATCTTGCTGAGGTGCGGTTACTTATTTTATAAAGTGAAGCAAAACGGGGACTGAAATTTGTGCCATAGCGCGAGTTGTCATCAAAACGAAGTCCGCCCATAATTCTGAATTTGTTCTTCACAAAATATCCCTGCATAAAAACAGACTTGGTATTATAATTTACCGGATTCCATCCGAATTTTCCCGATAAGCTATCTTCTGGCGGAGCATCGGGGTCATAAATTTTATATTTTCCGGGATTAAAAGGGGAACTTAAATAATTCGTCAGAGGCAGGTTCTGGGATGCCTGATAAGAAATACCTGTCACAATTTCAAGGTTTTTAACCGGATAAATGGTTAATAATTGCTCGGCAAAGAAATCATCAGAGGCTGAATACAGGTAAGTCATGTCCTGGTTTTTAAAAAAAGTAAGACCCAGGCTGGTGTTATTATCAAGCCTGTAAGTGAGGCTTGACAGATTTGTGGAGAACAATATTCTTTTCCATTCTCTTTTATAGCTGAGGGTGGCCCTTTGAATATTCTCTCCCCAGTAATTCTGCGGATTATTATATTTGTATAAATAGGTGTTTTTTCCTATTGAGCTGTGGGTACGCCTGTACATATTATTATATGATATTTCTATGCCCCTGTATTTCAGGTTTAATCCAATCATATGGCTCCCTGATGCAAGTTCTTCCATCTCAGGCTCGAATACATCGCCTTCGTATCCACTATAATATATAAGTTCTTTAAATTCGCTATCTGTTATGTTTAAATTTTCAATTCCGTTTTGTATAATAACCGAGGGTTCATAACTGTCACCATCGATTATGATCTTTTTCTTTAGCTGAATGAAATAGTTCAGGGGGTTGTAAAATTTCTTAATATCATATTTGATATTCATGTTATTAAACTCGGATTTGCTTCCATAAAAGCTGTACTGCAGTATATTCTCGTTTTTGCCTGCCTTGCCTCCTATCATAAAATTTATATAGTTGTATTCATTTTGTCCCAGGCTGATATCCCCCTGGGCGAATGTACCTTTGTCAGCTTCCCTGGTAATTATATTTATTACACCTGACACAGCATCTGCACCGTAAACGGCGGCTGAAGGGCCATAAATAATTTCTATTCTCTCTGCCTGTCTTATTGGAAGTTGTGCCCCAACAGGCATGCCCATCACGACTGAAGGCATAATTGGCATTCCGTTGATAAGTATCTTTGTGTAAAAATTTCCTGTAAGACCTCTTATTTGAAAAGTTTCTCCTGTCTCTCCCGAGCCAGGTTGTGATACTTTTACACCTGGTAACGATTTTAAGACATCTGCCAATGATGTGTACTGGTTATTGATAATATCTTCATGTGTGACAAGATGAATCGTTACAGGCAGATCACTGATATATTTTGAGCTGCGGCTTACTGTAATTATTTTTATTTCTGAGGTATCTTCATGTTCTATAATATTCTGTGCTCCCAGCAAATATCTCTCTGTACTGAAGAATTGTATGCTATCACTTTGTCCCGTTATCATTGTAAAAGGAACTATGACAAGTAAAAAGGAAAGACTGTAAAAAAGTTTATTTTGCATATTGCAAAATATTAATTAGTCAGTATATTTTGAAAATGCTTCGATAACACTGGCTACATAAGTTTTTGATACAGGGAGACTAATCTTCTGGTCACTATCAAGTTCAAGATATAAGCCGCTTTTATCCTTTCGCATAATCTTAACGTTTTCGAAGTTTACCATATATGACCTGTGGCTTCTCATAATATTTTTAGGCTGGAGCTTTGGTTCAAGGTTTTTTAAAGAATTGCGTATAAGGTATTTCATTATTTTTCCGCTGTCAATATAATAAATTGTTACATAATTGTCAGTTGCTTCAAGATATAACAAATCTTCAAGCAGTATTGAGAAGCGCAGGGTTCCCTTTTCATCATGAAAAGGAATCATCTTTTTTAAAGTGTCTGCAAATTGTTCTTTATTTGAAAGTTCCTCAAGTTGTTTTGACTTAAAACGCCACGAAAAGTACAATGATAAAATGGAATAGGGCAATAGTAATACAAGTAATGTGTTTCTGATTGAAATTTTAAATATTAAAGTAAAAATTCTTTTATCATGTAAAAAAAGCTTCATGAAAACAGCATAGAATGCTGCCATACTTAAAATTTCCAATATTATCCATACAATATATTGCAAGTAATTTATTTTCCTGTTTTTGCTGTAACGGAACATTATTATCCTGCTTATTACTATTACCAGAACTCCCGTAAGAATTATAAGGCTGGAGTATAATAATAATTGGATTTGGCTTATATCCCAGTTATTCATGCCAAAAGGAGAATAAAAATTGATAAAAGCAAGTGCGAAAGCAGAAGTAAATAATACTGTTCTTATTATATTTTGTTTCTTTGTTAAATATTCAGGTATTGAATTCTCCCAGACAGGCATATTCTTTTATATTATGTATAATGACTTAAATTTAACAAAATTAGGGAATAAGCTGAGAAATCTACTTTAATACATAATAAAAATATTAACTATTAAAAAAAAGAATTCACCCCTGTATAACGAATTTTACCCCATATATTGAAATTTTATACCTATCAATCCCGGAAAATACCAATAATTTGACTATTCTGGCATTTATAATATTATTTTGTATTCAAAATTGAGTTAAAATAATTTAGATATCAGAACATTTATCAAAAGAGATTGTTAGTACATTTTAATTATAATAACAGGATATTAATTTTTTTTTATCCTAGATTTGTTGACAGATTAACAATTTCAGGTGGTAATCCGGTTTGGAAGATATTTATATGATTTTAACATTATTATAATATTTTATTACTAATTTTTAATTTCTGCTAATGGCTAAAGTAAGAGGTGCAATTGTTGTTGATATTGAACGATGCAAGGGATGTGAGATATGTATTGAGTCATGTCCTGCAAAAGTTATAAGAATGGAAAAAAAGGTCAATAGCAAAGGCTATCACTATGCTTATATGGAATATCCTGAATTGTGCACCGGTTGTGAAAATTGCGCTATTGTTTGTCCGGATGCCGTAATTACTGTCTACAGGATAAAAGTCAAAGAATAAAATAATTCCAGATTATGGGTGAAATAAGATTAATGAAAGGAAATGAGGCAATTGCTGAAGCAGCAATTAGAGCCGGATGCGATGCCTATTTTGGATACCCTATAACCCCGCAGTCAGAAATTATTGAGTACCTGGCTGCTCAGGAACCTCATAAACGGACAGGCATGGTACTTTTACAGGCCGAGAGTGAGATAGCTGCAATAAATATGGTTTATGGTGCAGCCGGCACAGGTAAAAAAGCAATGACTTCATCTTCTAGTCCGGGTATTAGCCTCATGCAGGAAGGTATATCCTATATGGCCGGTTCGGAGTTGCCTTGTCTCGTTGTAAATATCGTCAGGGGTGGACCCGGGTTAGGTACAATTCAGCCTTCCCAGGCGGACTATTTTCAGGCTACCAAAGGCGGCGGACATGGGGATTATAAACTTATTGTATTGGCTCCTTCATCGGTCCAGGAAATGGCTGACTTTGTCCCGCTTGCTTTTAACCTGGCATTTAAATATAGAAATCCGGCCATGATTTTGTCTGATGGGGTAATCGGACAAATGATGGAAAAGGTGGAATTGTTTGACCAGGTACCTAGAAGTACCGAATTTGATCAATCATGGGTAACAACAGGAAAAACCCATGACAGGGAACGAAATATACTTACATCGCTTGACCTTGATCCGGCCCGCTTTGAAAAACATAACCTCCATATCCAGGAGAAATACAGAAAAATGCAGGAAAATGAAGTGAGATATGAAAAAATTGATTGTGATGATGCAGAATACATTCTGGTTGCCTACGGTTCTGCTGCAAGAATTTGCCAGAAAACTATCAGGCTGGCAAGGGGCGAAGGAATAAAGCTTGGATTGATACGGCCGATTACACTATATCCTTTTCCAACGGATGAAATTGCAAAACTCGCTGAATATGTTAAAGGATTTATGGCTGTCGAATTAAGTGCGGGCCAAATGGTTGAAGATGTGAAACTGGCTGTCGGTAAGAAAGTGAATGTTGAATTCTATGGAAGAATGGGAGGAATGATACCTACCCCGGTTGAAATTCTGGATGTATTTAAAGAAAAATTTTCAGGAGGATAAAAAATGGATGTAAAGGATATAATCAAAGAAGAAAACCTGGTCTTTAAAAAGACCAGACTAATGACCGATAACATTCTGTCATATTGTCCGGGATGCGGACATGGTGTTGCACACAGGATAATTATGGAAGTCATTGATGAGATGGGTATAGTCGAAGATACTATAGGAATAGCACCGGTAGGTTGTTCCGTATTTGCCTATGAATTTATGAATATTGATATGCAGCAAGTACCTCATGGCAGGGCTCCGGCCACTGCCACAGGAATTAAAAGATGCTGGCCCGACAAATATGTGTTCACATACCAGGGAGATGGTGACCTCGCAGCCATTGGAACATCAGAAACCATTCATGCGTGTAACAGGGGTGAAAATATTACTATCATATTTATTAATAATGGAATATATGGGATGACCGGCGGACAGATGGCTCCCACAACACTGCCCGGGATGAAATCTTCTACTACACCCTACGGAAGGGATATTAAACTTATGGGAAATCCTATAAAAATGACCGAATTGGTAGCACACCTGCCCGGGACATATTATATATCAAGACAGGCTGTTCATACACCCCTGTTTGTGCGTAAAGCAAAAAAGGCTATACGTAAAGCATTTGAAAATCAAAAATTAAATAATGGTTTGTCATTTGTAGAGATAGTATCAAACTGCAACTCGGGCTGGAAAATGACACCGGTAGAAGCAAATAAATGGATGGAACAGAATATGTTCCCCTTTTATCCGCTCGGAGATATTAAGGTGGACGGAGAAATAGTAAGTAAATAAAACAATAAATATGAACGAAGAAATTATAATGGCTGGCTTTGGCGGACAGGGTATCTTATCCATGGGCAGTATCTTAGCTTATTCGGGAATACTGGAAAACAGGGAGGTAAGCTGGATGCCTTCCTATGGACCTGAGATGAGGGGAGGAACAGCAAATGTTATAGTAATATTAAGCAGTGAAAGAATCAGCTCTCCTATCATAAATACATTTGATTCGGCTATACTCTTAAATCAGCAGTCACTCGATAAATTCGAAAAAACAGTAAAACAGGGCGGATTGTTACTATACGATACCAATGGCATAACAAGACACCCCGAACGTACCGATATAAATATATACCAGGTTGAGGCTGCTGCTGAAGCCGCCAAGATGACGTCATCCAAAACATTTAACATGATCGTCCTGGGAGCATTCTTAAAAATAAAACCCCTGGTTAAATTTGAGAATGTTATTACCGGACTTAAAAAAGCACTGCCCGAAAGACATCACCATTTGATTCCTTTAAATGAACAGGCAATTAAAAGAGGTATGGAGATTGTTAAATCAGTTGTGACTGTATGACGTTTAAAACACTATCCGGACTGATTTAAGCTTTTGAACTTATATATATAAGATAATAATTCCACATTACCTTACTGGTTACAGTTACAAAGATATTTTATTGGTTATCATGTTATATACAGATGATCAGATGAATATGAATTTATTGATGATCTATGTTATCATAACAAGGATACATTTATCATCATTATCAATTAATCCTGTCACCATCTATTTATAATAAATATCATCAGCAGGTGGTAATGCTTCTCATGCCCTAATCCTTATCCTTACTGTTATTTTAACGTAAATTTAAGTGAGGTTAATCGAAATTGAAAAATCATGAAAAAGTTAGCGATATTAATTATAGTCATAGCTTTGACTCTCACAGTTAAATCACAATATAACGAAAAAAAAGAATACGATTCACATTACGGAATTAATTTGTCTTCAATTAATTCCGGTAGTGGACACGGTTACGGAATATCGATGAACACCAATATTCAAAAAGGCAGAAAATCCCTGGAAGTTGGGGCAATATACCAGAGCCGCGAAAATAAAATATCAGGAGCCGACTTAAGATATAAAATCTTCATAGGTCGCTTTAACGATTTTCTTGACGGAAAAAAAATAATTAGTTCTTATATCCAGTATAATTTAATTTATCAGAAAGCTACTGTTGATGCTCCAACGGTAGTTACAAGAGACAAATCAACAATTGAATTACCTAATTCCGGACCCGCTACTATAGGAACCATGGAACACTATGCCTCATTCGGTATGCAGCTTAATATGTATAATGACTTCTATATAGATAGTTCTGTTGGATTGGGAGTGTATATAGGGTCTTTAGATAAAGATAATCCACCGAATAGTTTCGGAATACATAAAGAAAATCACGGATATACGGCTTCTTTTAAAATAGGTATTGGATACAGATTTAATTGATATCAGGCTATTTAGACGGATTTTAAAGATATCCGGGGTTATATTGGCTCCGGATTTTTTTTTGTATAATTTGAATTTTTTAATAGAATTAATATATTTGAATAATTATTATATAAGAATAATTCTATTATTACAATAATGGATATACTGGACATAAGAGACAGGATTATTAACGGGGGGTTAAGGGTTACACCCCAGAGATTAGCCGTATTGGAAGCTGTGATTAAACTAAACAATCACCCGACTGCTGACAATGTTATGGAATATATTAAAGCAGCCCATCCTAATATTGCTGTCGGAACCGTATACAGTATACTGGATAAGTTTGTCAAAAACAAGGTGATTCATAGAATTGAAACCGATAGGGATGTTATGAGATATGATGCAAGAATTGAAAAACACTGTCACTTATATTGCACTGCAACAGAAAGGATTGAAGATTATTATGACGATGACCTTTATTCTGTCCTTGACAATTATTTCAGGAAAAAAAATATCCCGGATTTTAATATTGAAGATATTAAGATTCAAATCAGTGGAAAATTTATTTAGAACACGATAAAATGGCGAATGATAATCTTATAAATATTGAAGCATTTTTTAAAGTTACTTACGGTCTTTATATAGTAAGTTCAGGACTGAATAATAAGTTAAACGGATTTGTTTCCAATTCGGTATTTCAGGTAACAGCTGAGCCTAACAAATTTGCTGTTTGTTGCCATAAAAATAATTTTACTGCAACACAAATAAAAGAAAGTGGTGCATTTTCTGTTTCAGTATTACAAAAAGATACTAAACCGGGACTAATCGGACTTTTTGGTTACAAAAGCGGGAGAGATGTGAACAAATATGAAAATGTTAACTATATTGTTGGTAAGACGGGTGTACCGGTTCTCACGGATGATTCAGTAGCATGGTTCGAATGTGAAGTGACACAGACATTTGATGTCGGAACCCACCTGCTGTTCATTGGTAAAGTTATTAGCAGTGATATTATTAGTCCCGCGGAAGATCCTTTAACATATACATACTACCGTGAAGTAAAGAAAGGATTTGCTCCTGAGAATGCACCCACATTCATTGACAGGAGCAAGATAGTACAGAAAACAACAGTAACCGGGCAAGTCCGGAAATATAAATGTACGGTATGTGGTTATATATATGATCCTCAAAAGGGTGATGAAAAAGGCACTGTACGCGGGGGTACCGAACTCAAAGATCTGCCGGAAGACTGGATTTGTCCGGTTTGTGGTACGCAAAAAGCAGATTTTACAGAAATAGAATAGTATTAAAATTAATATTGATTAATATAAAATTAATAAAAAATGAGTAAAACAAAGGATAATTTAAAAGCTGCATTTGCCGGAGAGAGCCAGGCAAGAAACAAGTATGCATATTTTGCCAAGGTAGCAAGAAAAGAAGGCTATCACTACATAGCAAAAATATTTGAAGAAACTGCCTTAAATGAAGAACAGCATGCAAAAGACGAGTTCAAACTGCTTGAGGGAATAGGTGACACAGTTGCCAATCTTAAAGAAGCAATTGCAGGTGAAAATTATGAGACTACAACCATGTATCCCGAATTTGCAAAAGTAGCCAGAGAAGAAGGGAATAATAAGGCTGCAGTACTTTTTGAACAAATTGCAAAAGTTGAAGCCCAACATCGCGAAAAATATAAGAAACTTCTTGAGATGGTTGAAAATGGTACGGTTTATAAAAGAGAGAAGCCGACAAAATGGAGATGCCTGAAATGCGGATATATATACGAAGGTACGGAGCCTCCTCAAAAATGTCCGTGCTGTCAGCACCCCGGAGAATATTTTGAACCTGAATCAATTTAGTGTTTATATTACAGTGTATTATTTATAGATATTTATCAAATGATAGATACAATTATTTTTGATAATGAAGGAGTAATTACAGATACTGAGCCTGTTTGGGACAAGGAGCAGGAGGAGTTTCTTGGAAGAAGGGGGATAAAATATAAAAGGAGCAGGACTAAACATTTGCTGAGTGGAAGCAGTCTGGCTGAGGGGGTGAAGATTTTAAAAAAGGAATATAATATTGAAGGTGACGATGAACTGTTGACATTTGAAAGACTGTCAATAGCAAAAGGCCTGTTGGAAGCAGATGTGAATTATATCAAAGGGTTTA
>CAZOLY010000131.1:0-9345 GCA_964580815.1 uncultured Bacteroidales bacterium | reverse complement strand
AGGGCCGGCGGTACTTTCAGCTATACTACCAGTCAGCAATCAGGAGGTATTTTCGGTAATAACCAGGCTGATGATGACAATGCCGCTTCCTCATTTGCCCGCGCGTTGTGGCTGGGCAGGGCATGGGACTACAGCCTTCCCTATACCGATCCTGTCACAGGAGGGCCCTTACAGCATAACGGACCGGGACAGTTTGACAATCCGCTATGGTCATGGGAACACAATAAGGTTATTACAGATATGGACAGAATTGTCGGTACAATAAACCTGTCATATAACATTACAGACTGGCTGAATGCAAGTTATGAACTCGGAGTAAATACTTTTATACAAAGAAGGCAACAGATAATCGATAAAATGTCAAGGGGATACCAGGGCCTGGGTGCTATCATCGATCATGATGTATGGCAGCAGGAAATAGAATCAAACTTCCTTTTGACCTTTAACAGGCAATTTGGCTCAGGTCTGGATTTCAAAGCTATTGTAGGCCACAATGTAAACCAGCAGACACTTGACCAGCAGGCTTTCAGGGGTATAGAAATTGTATCTCCCGGCATCTACGACCTTGACAATACCAACAGCGTAATCCCCTTCGGCGGCTTATACGAACGCCAAAGATTAGTGGGAGCCTTTGCAGATGTGACAGTAGGTTATAAAAATTTCCTTTACCTGAACTTGACGGGCAGAAATGACTGGTCTTCAACATTACCTGTTGATAACAGATCTTATTTCTATCCTGCTGCTTCACTTTCATTCATGTTTACAGAGCTGCTTAACGTGGATGAAAGCTTACTCAGCATTGGAAAAATAAGGGTTGGCTGGGGTAAGGTAGGTATGGATGCTGATCCTTATAGCATTTATACTACTTATATCGGTAAAGCTTCAGAATTTACTAATGATAAATACGCCTATAAGTACGCTGCATTCCCGTTTCTCGGACAGGCTGCTATGACTACACCTGATGAAGGTAATGACCCCGAACTTAAACCGGAGTTCAAAACGGAATATGAAGTCGGAACCAACCTGGGTTTCATTAATAACAGGATTAACATTGACTTTACCTATTATTCAAATATATCCAAGGATATGATATTCCCGGTTAATGTGCCGGCATCATCAGGCTACACATCACAATGGACAAACGTAGGGGAAATGACAAACAAAGGTTTTGACGTCGGACTCGAATTAATACCTGTCAAGACTGCCAGCGGATTTACATGGAACATCTTCTCTGCATTTACAAAAGTTACTACTGAAGTTGTTGATGTCTTTGAAGGCGAGCCACAGGAAGGTGAAGTGGAAAGGGCAGTATTATACGGGTTGTTTGGTGATCCCAGTATTGTTGCAGAAGTCGGACAGCCTTACGGTGTGTTCCTAGGTGAAGTTGACGTAAGGGACGATGCAGGTAACCTGCTTATAAATCCGGGTAACGGATTTCTTATCAGGTCAAGAACACAGGAAATATACGGAGATCCCAATCCCGATTACAAACTTAGTGTCAGAAGTACTTTCTCATTCAAGGGATTTTCTTTACGTGCATTTATTGATTACACCAAGGGAGGTGATGTGTACTCTTATTCCATTACCACCTTGCTGGGTAGAGGTGTTACCAAGGATACCGAGGACAGGGAACATAGCTTCGTGATTCCCGGATATTATGGTGATCCGAACACTGAAGAACCACTGCTGGATGCCGAAGGTAATGAGATACCGAACGTAACCCAGGTTAGTATGAACGACCTTTACTTTGGAGAGACTTTTGCAATTAACTCGGCAGGGGAATGGAATGTATATGATGCAACCAAATTAAGTTTAAGGGAAATTGCAGTCGGATATGATCTTCCGAAGAAGCTTCTGAGCAAGACACCTTTCGGTATGATTAACATAAGCTTTACAGGCAGGAATCTGTGGTTCTATGCTCCGAATATTCCCGAGTACACCAATTTCGATCCTGAAGTTAATGCCTACGGGGCTACTAATGTTCAAGGTATTGAATATACTATTGCACCCTCAGTGAAAAGATATGGTGTTAATCTTAAGTTTACTTTCTAACTAAATAACAATAAATATTATAGCTATGAAAAAAATAAAAATCTTTCTGCTAGCAACATTAATAGTTTTATTAGCAGGGTGTGAAGATTTTCTGAATATAAACAAGGATCCTAACAGGCCCACCGAGCCTGCAATTGATCAGTTACTCCCCGGAATAATGTATGACATTGCAGATGATTTATGTATCGGATATGGCAGAATAGGTTATGCTTGTGCAGTATATGTACATCAGCTGACAACAAGGCAACCCGAATATGATGATTATAACATTTCAGGGTCTTCGTATGCCGTTGACCAGTACTGGGAAGACCTGTATGCCGGTCCGGCAGAAGATCTTGCATTATTAATTCAGATGGGAGAAGAAAGTGATAACCTTATATATGCCGGTATAGGGAAGATAATGAAAGCATATCTGTTCAGCCGGATGGTTGATTTATGGGCAGATATACCTTATACTGAAGCAAATACTACCGGTATTACTAAACCGGTCCTTGATAATGACGAAGATATATATACGGCATTGTTTGCTTTAATCGACGCAGGTATTGCTGACCTTAATAATACTGATGCTGAAAATATACTTGTTCCCGGCAATGACGATTTGATTTATGGTGGCGACACCGAAAAATGGATAAAAATGGCCAATACGCTGAAACTTAAAATGTACAACCAGGTAAGGCTTGTTTCCATGTACAACCAGGCAGCAGTGGATAATTTGCTGGCAGGCGACCTGATTGGCCCCGGTGATGATTTCATGCTTCCTTTTGGTACTTCAGTGGCACCTGAAAACCGTCATCCTGCATTTGTTTCAGAATACGGGGGATCACAAATAAGCAGTTATTTAAGCCCCTGGTTTTTTGAAATATTAAGCGGCTTAAATGCAAATATTCATACGGGAATTGTTGATCCCAGGATACCTTACTACTGGTGTAACCAGCTGGCCGGAGGCACACCTGAAAATCCGCCTGAATACAAAGATGGTGACTTCAACACAATCTTTTTCGGATCTACAGGTCCGAACCGCGACCATGCAGGCCGTGCAAGTTTCACAATGATAGGAATATATCTCTGTGGCGGTAAATATGATGATGGCAGCGGCGGCGGCCCTCTTGGTTCTACTGACGGAACCGGTGCTGCACCCGAAAGATTTATTACTTATGCCGACGAGTTATATATCGAGGCCGAACTTATGCAGGCAGGATTAGTCGCAGGCGATGCCAGGGCAAAGCTGGAAGAAGCAATATATGCTTCGTTTGCCCAGGTAGATATGGTTGTTGATATGGTAGGCCCTGCCCAGGATGTTCCCGTTCTTTTGGGATCCGGAGCAGATACGGCTTATGTTACGCAGGTGCTTGCAGAGTATGATGCAGGTGATGCTGAAAAGAAAATGGAGATTGTCATGACACAGAAGTGGATCTCTGCCTGGGGTAATCCAGTGGATCAGTATACCGATTACAGAAGAACAGGATATCCCGTGATGTTTGATGCAAATTCAAACGGAGGCATCCAGTATCAGGGTCCTGACGGTACTGCTCCTGTCCCGACGCAGGAAACAAGAGCCTATCCGCTGTCATTTCCATATGATAAAGATGAAGTTATCCTTAATGATAACTGTACTCAGAAAGTTGTTTCTCAGTCTCCTGTATTCTGGGATAATTAATATTATTAGTTAAAAAATAAATTTTAAAAACATGAAGAAACTTATTTATATAATATTTGCGCTGATTATCGGCTTGCTTACAACTTGTAATAAAGAGCCGGACCTCAGAATGCCAGATGTACAGGATGCAGTAGCTGCTTATCTGAAACTTACAGATAACTCATCGCTTTCTGTAGATCTGTACAATTTAGCCGGATTTAACCTTGAGGCTACAGTCGATGTATTGTTCGACGATCCCTTTCAGAAACTTGCCGTTGTTGTTGTATATAATGGAGATTTTGCTCACCAGAATGTGCTGACAGATAACATTACATCTGTCCCCCAGACAGTGTCATATTCAATTGATGATATTGTCGCTGCAGTTGACGGATTAAATGCTGCCACTGATATAGCCTCTGGTGATGAATTCGTATTCTTTGTAAATGTTACAATGCCGGACGGTTCTCTTTTACCCGGCTATACGGACGAAGGTGATATAGCTTATAGTTCAACCTTAGCTAATGCACTGAATGGTCTGAAAGGTGCTACATTCGATATAGACATTCCTGTACCATGTCCTTTCAGTATAGATGACTGGGTAGGAACATATGACTTCTTTGACGTTCTCTATCCGTCTGAAAATACGACAGCCGAAATAACCCTGGATGCAGAAGTTGAAAACGGACTGATAATAGACGGTATCTGGGGACTTAGCGTTGGAGCTGTTCCTTTCAAAATTGTTCTTAATCCGGTTGACTTCTCAGTGAGCCATGAAGAACAGCAAATTGGAGAGGATATGTGGGGATATGGCCCCGGTACTGCATCCAGCAGTGCTGAAAAAGGTGCAGGTACGTTCAACACGTGTACATTTACTATAAACCTGTATCCTTATATATGTGTTGATGCCGGGTGTTTCGGAACACTTCCGATAATTCTTGTAAAACAATAATTAACTCAACAATAACTTAAAAAGCGAACCTCCCGGTTCGCTTTTTAAGTATAAAAGGATAATCTATTTATCACTATAATTAGACTATTGACAATGAACCGGGCAGTATTAATTTTCGTATTACTGATTTTGTTTACCGGCATCCTGAATTTAAACGGGCAGGGAAGCGGTTCTATTGAATCATACCTTCCCCCTGTTAAGGTTATTGAATCAAACGGACCTGAGCCCGGTTATTTCTTTATCTCTTCAAGAGTGCTTAATACAGCTTCTGCAAAATATTTTGTCGCTATAGTTGATAATTACGGTACCCCTGTGTATTACAGGAGAATCTACCTAGGAAACGGCGGCTTTCGACTGCAAAAAAACGGATATCTTACTTACCGCCCCAATTTTACGGGATTCGGCTATTTTGTTCTTGACAGTTCGTTTAACCGTATCGATACTCTGTACATGACTGGCTATGATGCCAACCAGCATGACTTTAAAATATCCCAAAACGGACATGCACTGTTTATAGGAAATTACTACAGAAGCGTTGATATGAGCCAGATTGTCGAGGGTGGTAATCCTGATGCCCTTGTCATAGATGCGGTTATCCAGGAATTTGACAGCACCGGCAACCTTATACTGGAATGGAGAAGCTGGGAGCATTTTGATATTCTTGATGCCAATGCTACTTCTGTTAACTTTACTTCTTCAATTATTGACTATGTTCACCCCAATGGTATTGAATTTGATTCCGATACAAGCATACTTCTCTCATCACGGCATCTTGACGAGATAACAAAAATTGACAGGAGAACCGGTGATATTATATGGAGGCTCGGGGGAAAGAAAAACCAGTTTGGTTTTATAAACGATACCATAGGATTTTCAGCACAGCACAGTATTATTAAGCTTGATAACGGCAATATAATGCTTTTTGATAATGGCAATTATCATACACCGCAGCTTTCCAGTGCGGTTGAATACACGATTAATGAAGATTCAATGACTGCAACCCTGGTTAAAAGGTACCGCCCCGATTTTGATATATATTCATTTTTTGGATGCAACGCGCAAAAACTGCAGGGGGGCAACATATTGCTCGGACTCGGGGAGACCGCTCCTTCCCTTATTGAGCTCCGTCCCGATAATTCTGTTGCATTAATAATGGACTTTTCAGATTATGCATCATCCCTCCTTATAACCAAACATCCGTGGAAAACAAATTTGTTCACTACAAATACCGATACTGTTATATTCCCGAAATATGAGTATATGACATATTACTACCAGTTAAAGCTATTCAACAATTCGGATAATCCCGTTAATATTACGGGGTATTCAACTCACACATCATCTTTTTATATTGATGAAAATTTTCCCTTTACTATTCCTCCAAATGGCGATACAATTATTAACGTAGCATTCAATCCGGTTACTGAAGGTTATATTGAAGACGTACTGACAATTAATTCCGACATAGTAAGCGACGCACTCATACAGCGAATTGCACAGCAGGTATTCCTTTCAGGGACAAGCGACGATTTCAATCCCCCGGTGGCGAATATATCCCCTTCGGATGAAAGCGCTGTACCCCTGGATACAAAAGTATATATTGAGTTTGACGAACCGGTCAGATATGTTGATAATTCCATGGTTAACTATTCAAATATTAAAACCCTGCTGACTTTTAAGAAGACCGATGCCCAGGGTGTGGATATCGATTTTATTGTTACTGTGAGTACCGACAAAAGACTGATAACCCTGAAGCCCACATCATACCTTGAAGAAGAACAGGCATATTATGTGGCTTTAGCAACCGGACTGGAAGATTACTCCGACAACGCAGCCGGCTCATTCAGTGCCAGCTTTACAACAAAAGAAATACAGCCTCCGCAAATACAAATTTTTCCCGGGGATGGATCCACAGATGTTCCAACAATACTGGAAGCAACTGCTGGCTTTAATGAACCGGTAAGATTAACTGACAACCGGGATATTGACGATACAAACGTTGACTCGTTAATTACCTTTAAAGAATCATCAGGCCATATGAGCCACGTTGCTTTCGATGCAACGGTAAATACGGGGAAGACTGAAATTACTATTGTTCCTGATTCAGAATTAAAACCTTATACGGACTATGTAATAATAGTCAGAAATGTTGAAGATTACAGTAATAATACCCTGCCCGGCAATATTGCCAAGTCATATTTTACAACAGGTGCATCCACACTTACACCAGTTATATCATTAAAGTCAGATTCCCGGTATATTATATACCCTAATCCGTGCAATGAAAAATTTGTCATCGATTTTGGCAGCGGGGAAACAAGGATAATAAAAGTGTACAACTTTTCAGGAAATGTAATCTACAGGGAAATGTCTGACGGCACGGCACACATGGTTGATTTGCGCGGTTTGCCCCCGGGCATATATTTTGTTGAAATAATTCAGACTGATATCCCGGGAAAGATCCTGTTAAAAGTCATTAATAAATAGAGTATCTTAACTGAAATATTGGCTATTATGTATTATATCATTTCAGTTATAGATCTGCATATGCATAACTATTATGTCCCCAGGTTGCCGGTTCTTGCTTTATTGCTTATTTTTATTTTCATATTAAAAAGTTCCGGCCAGCAGGCTCCTGATAATACCCTGCTTCAGTACACCAGTCCGCTTAACGGATCAGCTTATGTGACAAGGGAAAGCTCCATAATAATAAGGTTCAGCAAAAAAGTGCTTAAAGAATCTGTTTCTGACTCAGCTATAATAGTTACCGGCTCTGTAAAAGGCCGATGCGAGGGCAAATTACTCCTATGCAAGGATGAAAAGACTATTATTTTCGAGCATCATGACCCTTTTGAAGTTTCGGAAAGAATAATTGTGAAAGTGCCTGATGGTTTATATACAACCGGCAGGGAAATGATCCCCGGCTTTGATTTTTCTTTCCATGTCACAAATAATAAGCTGGATGCCGCATACGGGCACGCAGCGAACAAAGATACACCCAGTTATGAGGCTTCAGAAATTCCGGATTTATATGAATGGCCGGCTGAATCATATGACGGCAGGTTAAAATCAGCATGCGACGATTTCCCCGCAATATATTCTTTAAGAAGCGATAATCCTTCGGGCGGGTATTATTTCCTTGAAAAAAATTATGCGGGTTATTGCTATTTAATGATTATCGATAATTTCGGCACTCCGATATTTTACAGGATCCTGGAGGATAATGCCCATAACTTTACCCTTCAGCCTACCGGATATCTTTCCTATTTTATTGAAAGTGACAGAAGTTTTGTTATACTGGACAGCCTGTATAATCCTGCCGGCACATACAGCATGAAAAACGGCTATGATGCTGATAGTCATGATTTCATCCTGCTGGAAAACGGACATTCATTAATGATGGCATATGATCATCAACTGGTTGCGATGGATAAGGTAATAGAAGGTGGTGATCCTGAGGCAACGGTGGTCGGACTGGTAATTCAGGAGCTGGATGAGGAACGCAATGTTATTTTTCAGTGGAGAAGCTGGGATCATTTTAATATTCTTGATACCGATGAATCCGCTGTTAACCTCACTTCAAAGTATGTTGATTATGTTCACGGCAATTCCCTTGATATTGATTCCGACACGTCACTGCTTCTATGTTCAAAAAATCTGAACGAGGTAACAAAAATTAACAGGCTGACAGGTGAAATAATCTGGCGCCTGGGCGGCAAACATAACCAGTTCACCTTTATTAACGATGACCGGGGATTCTCCATGCAGCACTCTGCAAAAAAACTGGAAACCGGTAATCTGATAATTTTTGATAATGGGAAACTGGCAGAATCGGGATATTCCAGGGGCATTGAATATGAGCTCGATGAAACATATTATTCCGTACATCTCCTCAGTGAATTCAAACACGATTCAAACGTTTTCTCACCACTGATGGGTAATATGCAAAGGTTATCCAACGGCAATACACTGATAGGCTGGGGTAAGAACCTGGGTGATTACGTTTGTACCGAATTTAACTCTGATGGTGCAATAAAAAATGATATATATACAGATGATAATGTAAAAAGTTACCGGGTGTATAAATTTGACTGGAACCCGAAAATTATTGAGCCGGAGAAGGAGATTCTTGTATTTGATACTGTAAAGCCATATAGTACTGACACAAAGGAAATAAGGATATTCAACAGGACAGACGAAAATATAATAATTAACGGCTATTCAAGGGGTAATAATCCTTTCTATGTAACGACCGCTTTCCCTGTTGTAATTCCGCAAAATGACAGCCGTCTTCTGCAGCTTAAATTCATCCCTGTAAATGGCGGTGAGTATAATGATATAATGACGATATATTCAAACGGACTGTCAGATAATGATGAAGAACAAAGAATTGGAGTCCAGTTTACAATAAAAGGAGTCTCTTCATCGGATATTACACCGGTAAAAAAAGTATTATCGCCGCAGAACAAAGAATTGCAGGTATACCCTAATCCGGTCTCTGACTGCCTGTCGGTACTCAATGCCGATAACATAGTTTATCTTACAGTAAGAGACACACATGGAAACGTGCTTATTTCAAAAGAAATCCGTGATAACAGACTTGCTGAAATAGACTGCTCAGGCTTCTGTCCCGGAATATATATGCTGGAGTTAATTGGCAGTTCGGGTTTAAGCTATTCCACAAAATTTATTAAGAGATAAACAC
>CAZOLY010000130.1:0-9429 GCA_964580815.1 uncultured Bacteroidales bacterium | reverse complement strand
CAACAGGGAACAATACGGCGACAGGCCCCTGTTAATAGGTCAGTATTTTAATGCCATGCCCACGGGAAGCAAAAAAGGAGACCCCACTTATACCAAAATTGATGGCAAATATGTGATAACCAATTATAAGAACAAATATAAATATGATAAGGAATTCATGACATTTTTCCCCAGGATGTACAGCTCCAGTAATGAACATATTGATGCTTATATTAGCTGGACTTCCTTAAATGAAAATGATTTGTATGAACCCAGGATTGACTCAAATGGTAGCATAATGAGAGATCGCAGCGGTAAAATCTTATATAACAGATCAAGACCAAAAAAACCCCCTTCCTTTGTTCATAACCTCGAGTTTTTTATAAAATACCAGCTGGGGCATATGTATTTCAGGTATTTTATGTGGAATTTCGTCGGCAGGCAAAATGACGTACAGGGTCATGGGGATGCGCTCGCCGGCAACTGGATTAGCGGAATCCCCTTTATTGATAAGGCTATTGTCGGCTCCTATAAAAATATGCCTGATGATATAAAAAATCATCCATCAAGGAACAGATACTACTTCCTTCCTCTCCTGCTGGGTTTAATCGGATTAAAATACCATTTAAGGAAAAATCCGGAAAACTTCTTTGTTGTAGCCCTGCTATTCATATTAACAGGAGTTGCAATTGTTATATACCTGAATCAGACTCCGGTTCAGCCAAGAGAAAGAGATTATGCCTATGCCGCATCATTTTATGCCTTTGCAATATGGATAGGACTGGGCGTGCTGGGAATAATAAATTACATAAATAAAAAATTACAGTCAGGTTTGATCGGCACTTTAACAGTAATATATTGTATATATTTATGCCTGCTTTTTGTGCCCGGATTAATGGCCTGGGAAAACTGGGATGATCATGATCGTTCAGGAAGATATACAGCAAGTGATGTTGCCTATAACTATCTTAATTCCTGTGCCCCAAATGCCATACTATTTACAAACGGAGATAACGACACCTTCCCTTTATGGTATGCCCAGGAAGTTGAAGGAATAAGGACAGATGTAAGAGTTGTTAACCTGATGCTTCTGAATATGGACTGGTATATTGACCAGATGAAAATAAAGGCATATGAATCAGACCCCCTGCCTATCACACTGTCCGGCGAAAAATACAGGATGGGTACACGCGATGTTGTATATATAATGGACAAGATTGATAAATTTATAGATATTAAAAGCATAATGGAGTTTGTAGAAAGTGACATGAGCCAGACAAAGCTCTTATCACAATCAGGTGAAAAATATGATTATATACCGACAATATATTTCAGCCTTCCGGTTGATTCCGCCGCAGTGATATCAAATGGTACTGTCAGACCTGAAGATGCAGACAAAATAGTAAAATCAATTGACTGGAAAATAAATGCCAGGTACCTTGGTAAAAGTGAATTAATCGTCCTGGATATTCTTGCAAATAATAACTGGGAAAGGCCCGTATACTATGTATCAACAGGACATGAGGGTTTGCTGAATCTTGACGATTATCTGCAGCTTGAAGGGCTGGCATACAGGCTTGTACCCATAAAATCCCAGCCTGAGGACAGGATAAGTGTCGGCAAAATAGACACCGAAATATTATATGATAATCTGATGAACCAGTTTAAATGGAGAGGGTTAAACGATCCTGATGTGTATCTGGACAATTATCATGAAAGAACACTTTCTATTATAAGGTTAAGGCACCGGTTTAACAGGCTTGCCAATGAGCTTATAAATGAAAAAGATACGGATAGGGCATTGGAAGTTCTTGACAAATGCGTTGACCTTACTCCCAACAAAAATATACCCTATGACATGTTTATGGTATCAATTGCAGAAAGTTATTACAGGTGTAAGGCCTACGACAAAGCAAATGCGATTATTGACAAGTATACCGGCATATGTGATGAGTACCTGATATATTACCTGGGTCAAAACAGGAATTATGTAGCCAGCAACCTTAATGAAATCCAGTTCTATTTGCAGGTTTTAAGGAATATGCTTATAACTGCCAGGCTATATGAACAAAATGAGATTGCGCAAAGAATAGAATACTTATTCAATGACCATTACCAGGCATATTTAGAAAAAGCGGGGACCTGATCAGAGCTTTTTTCATTTCTTCCTCTCCAATAACCCTGACACCAGGTTCCTGAGCTCAGTCTTGCGGTTATCGGGTACCGGTACTTTATCAAGAGATTCCAGTCCCGAGCTGAAAAAATCATCAATCCTTTCTGAAATAAGCTCTTTTAAGTTTAATTCATTAAATATTTTAGTGATTTCCCTGATTTTCTCGTCGTTGTCAAACTCAACCTTCCCTATCCATTCTTTAATAACGGGCACGAGACTGGCATTTTTGCTGTTCAGGGCACTTACAAGAAAAAAGGTTTTTTTATTTGAAACAATATCTCCCCCGCCTGATTTACCAAATACCGCAGGGTCAGCATACACATCCAGCAAATCATCCTGAAGCTGAAAGGCAATACCGATATTCCTTCCAAATTCATACAGCAAATCAGCACTGAAAGGCGACGCCTGTCCCGATAACGCGCCGATCCTTAATGCCCCGGCAATAAGGGCCGCCGTTTTAAGCTCAATCATTTTTATATATTCGTCTATCGAAACATCTGTCCGGCTTTCATAATCCATATCATACTGCTGCCCCTCGCATACCTTTATAGCTGTCCGTGTAAATATATCAAGGCCTTCCTTATATATGCCTTCAGGGCATTTTGAAAAATATTCATAAGATTTGACGAGCATAACATCTCCTGAAAGAATAGCAACATTTTCATTCCATTTTTTATGAACCGTAGGTTTATTACGCCTTATTGGCGACTTGTCCATTACATCATCATGCATTAAAGTAAAGTTGTGAAATAACTCTATCGCAATGGCGGGATATATTGCATTGTCTATTTTGTCTGAAAACAGATTGCAGCCCATCAGTGTTAAGGACGGGCGAAGCCGCTTCCCGCCAATAGATAAAATATAACGTATCGGTTCATAGAGCCCGGCAGGGTCTTCATTTAAAAATACCCTCTCCAGCTCATTGTTTATAATATCCTGGCAATCCCTGAGTGTGTACATTCCGAATTAATAATTATGTAAAAATAAGAGATAAATTAGAAAGAACATTATCAAGTTATGACATTTATATCTAATTTTAGGCTTTTGGTAAAACTGAAAATTATTATTCGGTTTGTGAATTCTAAATAAAAGTATTAATGTACTATGAGTAAATTATTGAAATATTTTATCCCTGCATTATTAATCCTCACACTCCCCGAAATCACATATGGACAGGGATATGCAATAAAGGTGAAAATTAATGGTTTAAGCGATACTACTATTATCCTTGGCCACTATTTTGACAAATCAATGTACCCCGATGATACAGTATGGGTAGATAATGAGGGGACAGGCACATTTAAAGGGCAAAATGCATTACCCGGGGGCATGTACGTTATTTTTCTGCCAAACACAAAATTTTTCGAGATACTTATCAGCGATGACCAGGATTTTTATATAGAAACGGATACTGTTAACTTTCTTGACAATATAAAAATCAAAGGCTCGGATGAAAATTCAGTATTCTTCGGCTTCCAGAAACATATGAAAGCATTATCAAAGAGAGCCGAAGTTCTAAAGAAAATGATCGATGATACGGATAACAGCGAATTAAAAAAAGAACACCGCACTGAACTGGAGGATATTAATAAGGAAAGAATAAATCATATTAACTTTATAGTAGAAAAAAATCCGGGGACCTTCATCTCGAAATTTTTAAAGGCAACTCTTGAAATATCTGTTCCTGACCCGCCGAAAGACGAAGAAGGTAATATTATTGATTCTACATGGCAATATTATTATTTCAGGAATCACTATTTTGACAATTTTGACATTTCAGATGCCAGGCTCCTGAGGACACCTATATACGAAGACAAAATTATGAACTATATCACAAGAGTCGTGCCGCAGATACCTGATTCCATAATCCCTGAAGTGGACATGCTTATTGAGAAGTCCCGTGCTGACTCAAGCCTGTTCAGGTATATGCTTATAACACTGTTCAATCATTACGGAAAGAGCAATATTATGGGCATGGATGCTGTTCAGATCCATATAGCCGAAAAATATTACATAAATGAATCGTGGTGGAGCAGTGATAAATTTATTGAGGACCTTAAAGACAGGGTAAAAAAAATAAAACCTCTTTTAATCGGCACCCCTGCACAGGATATTGAACTGGTAAGTATACCGGCACAACATTTTATCGAAGCCCGCAACGACAGCGCCCTTAAGAAATTTCCCCACATAGGGACACATTTTAACCTGTATGATGTCAATGCTGAATTTACTGTATTGCTTTTCTGGGAAGCCGATTGCGGGCATTGTAAAACCGTTGTCCCGAAAATGTATGAAATTTACGAGGAAAGCCTGAAGGATAAAAAGGTGAAAGTCGTGGCAATAAGTACTTTGTTTGGTGAAGAAGGAAAGGTCAAGTGGGTGGATTTTGTAAACAAGCATGAACTTTATGACTGGATTAATGCGTGGAATCCTTATTCCTACGAATTTAAGGTTAAGTATAATATTATGGCAACTCCCCAGATATTTCTGCTGGACAGGGATAAAAAAATAATAGCAAAAAATATTAGTCCGGAACAGACCCTTGACATAATAAGCACAATTAACAGCCAGAAGTAATTTTAAAAAACAGTATATGATGGAAGAGAAAGAGGTCAAGTTAATTTTGGAAGACGGTAAAGAATTCAGGGGAATTTCATTTGGTCATGAACATACTGTTTCGGGGGAAGTAGTATTTAATACTGCGATGACCGGTTATCCGGAAAGTTTGACAGATCCTTCGTACAAGGGACAGATTCTTGTACTTACCTATCCTATTATTGGTAATTACGGCGTACCGTCAAAATCAAAAGTTGATAACCTGTACAAATATTTCGAATCATATGCTTTACACATTTCAGGATTGATCATATGTGATTATACTGCTACTTACAGTCACTGGAATGCAGATAAAAGCCTTGGAGAATGGTTGAAAGAATACAAGATCCCGGGAATATACGGCATTGATACCCGTGCATTAACCAAGATACTGAGAGAGCAGGGGACAATGCTGGGTAAAGTAGTTTTTAACGGGGACAATATAGACTTCTATGATCCTAATAAAGACAATCTCGTGGCACAGGTCAGCACTAATGAAAGGAAGATATACGGAAGCGGCAGATACAGGATATTGCTGATAGACTGTGGTGTTAAATACAATATCATCCGCAACCTCCTGAAACGCGATACAACTGTTAATGTGGTTCCGTGGGACTGGGATATATCCAAAGAAGATTATGACGGGTTATTTATTTCAAACGGTCCCGGCGATCCTAAGATGTGCGACAAGACCATAGTTAATATCAGAAAAGCATTTAGTAAAAATATACCAATATACGGAATTTGCCTTGGGAACCAGTTAATGGCCCTGGCAGCCGGTGCAGAGTCATATAAACTCAAATACGGCCACCGCAGCCATAACCAGCCGGTTATCCAGGTCGGTACGAATAAAGCTTATGTTACATCACAAAATCATGGCTTCGCTATTGATAACAGCACTCTCCCTGGAAGCTGGAAACCCTTGTTCATTAATCTTAACGACAATACAAATGAGGGGATGAAGCATATATCCAAACCGTTTTTTTCTTCACAGTTTCACCCCGAAGCTTCGGGCGGGCCTACTGATACGGAATTCCTTTTTGATCAGTTCATTGATCTTATTAAAGAATATAAAAAATAAGATTTCATAACAGTGAATTCTTTATTTCTTTCCATATTTTTCTGTTAATCTTTGCGCCCACATCTTCTATTACTTTTCCTGCAATAAGGGCACCAATTTCACCACTCCTTTTTATTGACAATTTATTTATTAATCCATATAAAAATCCCGATGCATATAAATCTCCGGCCCCTGTTGTGTCAATGCAGGCTGCATCTATGATGCCAATTTTACATATTTCCTTCCCTCTCTTAACAAGTGACCCTTTATCCCCTGTTTTCACAATTGCAATTTCAGTCATTTCAGACAATTCAGCCAGTGCCTCCCGGGCGTTTTTGCCTGTAAAAGCCATTGCCTCCTCTTCATTCGCAAATATTATATCAACATAAGCGGGGATCAGTCTTTTTAAGAATTCCAGGTTCTCTTCAACAACATTATAACTTGCCAGGTCCAGGGAGACTTTCAGTCCGTTCTCCCTGGCAAATCCCAAAGCAGTTTCTATTAATTCATGGTTTTGTAATAAATACCCTTCAATATGAAAATACTCATATCCCCTGAACAGCTCACTGCTGATATCTTCAGCTGTCTGTTCCAGGGCCGCCCCGAGGTACACCGCAAATGTGCGTTCCGAATCCGGACTTATCAAAGTAACGGCTCTTCCGGTATCAGACTGCCCGTAGAACAGAAAAGGTTTTATTCCTGCCCTCTCAAGGTCTTCCTTAAAAAAATCCCCCAGTTTATCATGGCCAACCTTGCCAATATAACCTGTTTTAATGTTCAATGCTGCCAGTCCGTGAATTGTGTTGGCAGCCGAGCCTCCCGATGCTCTTTTCACACCTGCGCTGATTACCCTCTCTTCCAGCTCCCGTGCAAAAGTCCTGTCAACCAGCTGCATACTGCCTTTTGGCAGATTTAACTCATCAAGGAGACTGTCACTTTCAAGTCTTACAAGGATATCAACCAGGGCATTCCCCATTCCCAGCACTTTTGGCATATTCTTTTATTTTAAAAACAAAAACCTTCCTTAAAAAGCAGGAAGGTTTTTAACATTTTAAAGAGTAATATAACTAGTTAATAGTAAACTTCTTATTAATAGTGCTTTTGCCCCTTCTAATATTAATGTAATAAATACCCCTGGATAAATTACTTACATTAATTTTAGCTTCAGAATTTCTGCCGGCACAATTCACTCTTTCTGTTATTAATATTCTGCCTGAAATATCAAGAATCTCGATATCAACCATACCCGGTTCAAAATCCGTTAACTGAATATTCAGAAAATCACCTGCAGGTACAGGATATATAATGGCTTGTTCTGATTCCCGCATATCAATGCTTAAGGATTCTTCTGTAACTACCATATTAAAAACATCGAATGCCGTTTGCGAGGCAACATCCTCTACTATGGCTTTAATGTTTAAGGTTCCTGTCACAGACGCTGTTCCCGAGTATTCCCTGGTATCCGGATTGAATGTGAGCCATCCCGGCAACGGATTCCCGTCCATTAATGTTGAACTGTAAACGAGTTCATCACCGGCATCATGATCATAAAATGTATTCCCCGGTATTGTATAGCTGAAAGGCTGGCCGACCAGGGGATTCTGGTTTGGTATTTCATGCGCGACAACTGGGGGACAGTTTTGTTCAAAATATCTTATCGCTCCAAATCGACAGCCAACAAACAGGTCAAAGTCAGTATCATTATCAATGTCCGCAAAAGAAGGACACGGATATTCCTCCGTAATGCCGTCAAACGGGTTTTGACTGCCTGTCCTTTCCACAAAGGCAGGACTATCTGAGGTTCCCGTATTTTGGAAGTATCTGATACGTGTTCCTGAATATGTTCCGATAATTGCATCAAAATCATTGTCCCCGTCAATATCACAAAATGCAGGATCTGCATAAGATCCGACGTTTACACCGTCAAAAGGATTATTTGTTCCTGTGCGCTGCGCAAATTCAATATTTACCCCGTCAGTTATGTTCTCATAATATTTCATTGTTGCGTCCTGACATCCCAGGAATACATCAAAATCCTCATCACCATCAATATCCACAAATACCGGTTTATTTGCGAAGCCAAGATTCAGGGCATCAAAAGGATTATAAATGCCTGTCTGCTCAAAAAATACAGGGACCTGTGCACTGCCATTATTAACATAATATTTCATTGTACCGGTATATGTACCAATAAATGCATCGAAATCAGAATCATAACCGCCATTTATATTGACCAGGCATGGCTTCGGCCACCATTCCTGTATTGTATCCCCGTAAAACGGATTACTAATACCTTTGGCCTTCCTGAAATTAGGATCGCTGGCATCCCCGTCATTCCTGTAATAATCTAATGTCCCAAAGTAATTGCCAATAACCGCATCCAGATCCCCGTCATCGTCCAGGTCAGCAAATGCCGGTTGTGCCAGATATCCGACATCTATAGGCTGGTACATCACAAATTCCGGGTCACTGGGGGTCCCCTCATTGTTATAGTAGTTAATTTTACCTTCCCTGTTGCCGACAAGGGCATCAAAATCAGAATCACCGTCAAAATCAATAAAGGCCGGGGTTAAACTATACCCCATGTTCTCATCGTAGAAAATATTATTAAATCCCTCTATCTCTTCAAATACGGCTGCACTTGCATTACCTGTATTTTCAAACTGCCTTAAAGAACCATACTTCATTCCCATAAAAAAATCGAAATCGCCGTCATCGTCAATATCTGTAAATGAAATTACCGAATTAAATCCCCCTATGCTATCAACAGGATTATCTAAACCCGTCTGCTCAACAAATGTAACATTTGCACCAACACTCGTATTTTCATAAAATTTAATATAGTTATACTTTGAGCCCACAAAAAAATCGAGATCACCGTCATTGTCAATGTCCGCAAATGCCGGGGCTGATGCTACGCCAACGTCCAATGCGTTAAAAGGGTTGTCTGCGCCGGTAATCAGATTGAAATTCGGATTCTCATGATCACCGTCATTCCTGTAATAATTAATAATCCCATCGTATTCCCCTATAAAGCAATCAAAATCACCATCATCATCAACATCTATGAAGGCTGGCTTTGCCTCAACTCCAACGTCTACGCCATTAAACGGATTATTTGATCCTGTCTGCTGTTGAAACGAATTATTCCCGTCATTTTTAAAGAATCTGATAGTACCAAGGGTGTCGCCCACAAAAAGGTCCCTGTCCCCGTCATCATCAATATCGACAAATGCCGGTGCAATTTTCTCGCCGAGAGACAAGCCTGAAAAGGGATTTATTTTGCCCCCCAGGGGGTTTTCTTCGTCTGTCTTTTCAATAAATGTACCCTGGGCATTTACAGCAGAACAAATCAGGGTGAAAGCCAGGGTAATGCCCGCAATCCTGATTCCCAGAGAGAACTGTTCTTTTAATAACCTTTTATAAAACAGTTTAAACCTGTTCAGAAGCCTTGTTCTTTCAAATAGCGATAATTGAAAAAATACTCCCTCGCTAAGAAATCTTTTGATGCGAAAATAAAGCCTCCTGAACCTGTTATAATGTTTAAGATACATACTATTAACCTGGATGAAGGGTCTTTTTTTCATATGATTTGAGATATTATTATGTTAGTTAATATTGC
>CAZOLY010000129.1:0-9437 GCA_964580815.1 uncultured Bacteroidales bacterium | reverse complement strand
GAGAAGTATTTTTCTCCTCATCAAATATCTTGAATTCGTCATCAACCCAGACATCTTCATTTGACACCTTGCTCAACTGTCCTTTTCTAGCTACAGATACTGTACGTATAAATCCATCATTGTCCCAGTCAAAATTTGATAATTTAACCGAAATTGTCCTGTCATCAACATATGGATAGATATGTGACACTTCATTCGGATCATTATATAACCTGAATGAGTATTCATATGCAAAAGCATTGCCTCCCTCTACCGGCTTATTTTGATTGTAACTCGTACTAAGATAGTACCGGTATAAGTTTCCATCATCACCTGTAATGCCGTCAGCGACAATTTTTATAATATATGCATTAAACTTTGATACATATTCACCTTCAGTGGGATTAAAAGGCCCGAATGTATACCAGTTATTATCATACTCGGCACTTTCCCCGAATATTTTTGACGCCAGAAGATTACCGCTTTTATAATTTCCGGTTGGTTGTGTTTCCTGTGCATCCTTGTCACTATATGATCCCGTGCCTCCGTATACTGAATAAAGTGTTTTAGTATCCCACTCTCCTTTTATTTCATCTATTGCCCCTCCAACGTCGGGATCAAAAATCCTGATAAAGACAGGTTCTTTAAAATCTTTCGGTATTGAGAAGAAAAAGGTCTGTGAAAAATCATCATCACCCCACGATGTCTCTGAATTTGCCCCGAAAGTCATCAGATACGGAATATTCTCGTCGCCCGCAGGAACAGGCTGCGCTTCAACAAAACATATAAAAAACGATATGGCCAGGCTAAATATGGATACTCTCATTATCTTAATAACGGAAAATTTGTTTCGTCATTACTAAATTAGTAAATATATTACATTTCATTTTCCTGCAGCAAAAATTTAACAAAAGTTTATACACTAAAAACAGATTATTTTTAATTTCTCCTTCGCAATATTGTGATATTCTTCGTAACACACTCTTTCCCGGGCAGCGTATTTGCGTCGGCCTGCTTGCTGGTTACTCCCAACTGAATTGTATATACACCCTGTTTCCTGTATGAATGTCTTACAATGGGATCTTTTGTCCTCACACCATCCCCGAAATCCCAAAAATATTCATCGACCTCAAAATTCTTCAGGTTAGTTTGCAGTCCGTCCAGTCTTATATCTTCATTAATCACGGCAGTATCAACAACTGTTATATAGGGCTGCTCAATTCTTTCAACCGGCAACCGGTATTTTGCCTCTTCAAAGTGAATTTCACCTGTAAGAGTATCTATAACATTAAGTTTAATAATGTATGTTCCGGGGCCCTCATAGCAATGATAGGCGGAAAGATCCCTTATTTTAGTTCCATCACCAAGATCCCATTCATATTTAAAAGTAGTTGTATCCAGATCGAGAGTGCCTGTTTCAAAAATCTCGTAGCAATAGTTGTCCTTCTGCTGTTTCTTGCAATCAGCAAAGGTTAGCAACCCCGAATAAAACTTTATGACATCATCGGTCCCATACCTGTCAGATGAAAAATAACCGGTGTCAAGTGTCGAGTTTATGATTAATGCAAAATCATTGTACCTGGTATTGATTGGTGAGGGCATATTTACCGGTTCTTTCCATTCGCCGTTAACGTAATCAGAATAAAATACGTCCATTCTCCCTTTCCCTTCATGACCGTCAGAACAAAAATATAACCTGCCGCTCTTATGATAAAAGGGATAGACTTCACTTCCTGTACTGTTAATGACATTACCTATATTTACAGGTTCTTCCCAGTTGCCATTATCATCAAGCTGCGAAGTATAAATATCATACCTGCCATATCCTCCGGGCTTGTTTGAACTGAAAAATAATGTTTTTTCATCATCACTTAAAAACGGGTACCCGCAGTGAAAAGAGTCCGGATTATAAGCCCAGGGCCTTACGTTCCCCCATATTGTGCTGTCCACAAGATCAGCTATATATATTCCAAAGTAATTCTTTTCTATTGTATCGGTTTCAGTCCTTTTAATAACATTTTTTGTCCTTGTAAAATATATCCTGTCCCCTGCCTTATTAAATGTTAAAGGTCCGGCAACCAGCTTGCTGGTCAGTTCCTTTGAAAACAGCTTTGCCTCATCCCATTTATTATTCTTCCTTGATTCCACCTGGTAAAGATTTAGCAGGAATTCATTATTCTGAGTTGTAGTGACCGTAAATACCTCTGTTTTTCTGTTTGAACAAAATACGAGTCCGTTCTTATAAAACATGGGCCCATATTCAGCGTATATATCTGTATTAAAAGGCAGCTTATTTATCTGCATGTATCTTTGGCTGACCGATACATGCAAATTACTGATAAGAATAAATATTATCAAAAGCGGTATTCTAAGTTTAGATTTCATATTTTTAAAAATCTCTAAGATTCGGAACCTTTACTTTATATCTAAATTCAAACTGTAAAAATAATTCAAATGCGCTATGATTATAATTATTTATTTCACCAAAACCGTAATCATAAGCAAAACCTCCTCTAAACCGGTAATTAAATTTATAGTCCAATAATAAAACGAGAGAACGGTTAGTTCTGTATGTTATCCCTCCCCTCAAGCTATTCATATATGATGCATTAAAACTTAAATCAAGGTTATAACCCGGACCTATTGCATAGTTCAATAAAAATGAGGGTTGTATTTCCCACCTGCTGCTAAGACTTAAAGTATAACCTGAGGTAAGATAATAGCTGTATGACTTAAAACGATGATAAGGTTTTAACCTGTTGGAATCACTGCCATCTTCATATCCTAATAATAAAGGGACTGACAATCCGACGAACATCCTGTTTGTATAATAATAACCTCCTATCCCAAAATTAGGCAGCATATATTTCGGCTCCCTGTCATAATATACGGGATCTTCATCGATCCCGTTAATATTCATATTACCGGATAAAACACCGGCCCTCATACCCAGGGAAATCTTTCCATAGGACAAATTTATCCTGTAGGCATAATTAAAAAAAGTGGATGTATAACTCCTTGCCCCGATTGATTCATGCGCTAATAAGAGACCCAATGCGACCTTGGTATTCTTCAAAGGGATATGAGAGCTTAAGGTCTGTGTTTTAGGCGCTCCTTCAAATCCAATCCACTGGTTTCTTGTGGACAAAGAAACGGTAAAAACTTCATTGCAGCCAGCATAAGCCGGATTGATAGCAAGTTTATTATACAGATACTGGCTGTAAAGTACCGACCTGTCCTGTCCCGATACATTGACAGCTGCAATAACAAACAGCATATAAAGAATATATTTCATTTATCTTAACAGTTCAATATAACTCCTTACCATCACTTCATCCTTCTCTTCAACTTTTACTTTAAGAATATAAAAATATGTCCCTTCCGGGAGTTCGTTTCCGTTATTATTGGTGCCGTCCCAGAAATTACCTTCAGTATAATTATCTGTCTGAAGTATGATATGTCCCATACGATCAAATATCAATATTTCCACTTTCTCGGCGTTATCGACTTCGATTATAAATTCATCATTTATCCCGTCACCATTAGGTGAAAATCCCTTCATTACTTTAAGAGGATTAACAATTATGTTCATGCTGTCCGATACTTCCGGACATACTCCATTCCTGACAGTCCATTTTAAAACGTTCTCATAATCCAGGTATTGCACTACTGCATTGGGTGCTGTGTCATTATCAAAAGTGCCGCTGCCGGAAGAGATGCTCCACGTACCATACCCTACGGCAGGAACCAGGGCGTCCAGCCAGGCAGTGAATATGAATTCAAGTGTCTGATCTTCCCCGGCATCAGCCGAAGCCGGAGCTTCATAAAATATTACCTGCATGGTATCTGAACTAAAACATTGCCAGTTCGTCTCAGTCCATATTAAAGTATAGATACCGTAATCATTAACCGTAACCTTTGCATTTTCATTTTGAGGCTGATCGAATGTAGCATTTGCTGTTTCCCAGAGACCCCTGGAATTATTTATGCTTTTAACAGCATTAAGCACATATTCCCTTCCGCATACCTCATCTGCCTCGCCGGCATAAGCAACCGGAACAGTGTAAACCTGTGCATTTACTATACCGGAGCTCAGGGAGGTATCTGCAAAGCATGAGCTATCATCTTCAACAGATATTAATTTGATATTACCGGAGTTATACAAAGTAAGCGGTATGGAATCATAATTTGATGAAATGCCTGTTATTGTTCCATTGACAGCACCCGTACCCACGGTAATATCCCAGGGACTGTGGCCTCCACTAACATTAAACCTGATATAAATACTGTCTCCTGCACAGATTGTATCCTGTGCTAAAATAATGTCGGCGACAGGAATCTCGTTTATTAATACTTTGATGTGGACTGTAGTGTCACTGCATTCCCGGCCGACGGATGAAGAATATACGATCCTCCGGAAATATCCAGTGCTTGCCAGTCCGGATGTCCGGAAGCTTCGCTGGTTGGCGGGCGACATACCTGTAGCAGACGTCCAGCCTGATAAATCATCACTGTATTCCCACTGGTATCCGTAATCACCGTAGTTACCTCCTTCAGGAATGGACCCTTCCAGCAACTTGCCTGCATTATAGCAGGCATACTGTACAGTATCCCCGTTAATGGAATTGTTCCTTATAAATTCGTAGACTGTAACATGTGTCGTATCACTAATATCATTGCATATATCCGAATATACCTTTCTGACATAGGAAGTGGATATTGACAGGGGTTCTGCTGTATAAGATACATTATCATTCGGTATGGGAGCAGGTTCCCAGTTTGCCGAGCCCTCTTCCTGCAAGAGCCACTCATAAATATAACCGCCTAACCCGCCGCCGGCCGGACCCACATTGAACGGCCCGGGGGTATCGCCCTCACATATCGACTGGTCACCCAGTCCGAGTACATTATTTATATAAGGAACAACATCGATCACCAGCGATGCTGCAGTATCTATACACGCATCATCTTGACCTGAATAAACAACCCTCGTAATTGAAGTTGTAGTTTCAAATTTATCGGACGGCGAATAAACACTATCTGTCTCGCCTGCTATTACTGACCAGTTAGAGGCGGTCTTTCTCAGCCACTTGTAGGAATAAGTACCTGTACCTCCTTCCGGTTGCCAGCCGTGTATTATTCCCGGTATATCACCTGCACAGTATCTGGATGAATCTGTAAAAATATTGTTGGATATTATGGAAGGCACAACAACTACTTCCTTACTATCGGAAGTATCGATGCATGCATTATCATTTCCCGAATAAACTATTCTCCGGAACAGGGTGCTGACATACAGCTGGCCCGGTTCAATTTCAGGATCCGTTTCACTTGAAAGGTTAGCCCAATTTTCTCCCGAGTTCTCACTTTTCTGCCATTTATATGAATAGGTGCCGTCACCATTTAATGGCCCTTTGGCTGCTAATGTGCCAGCATCATCACTATAGCATATTGCAGTATCCGGTGTAATGAATTCATTATTGGTAATTAACTCAAGCACGGTTATTGTATCAATCTCACTCGTGTCGGAACATACCTGCGCTGATGTGGCTATCCGCCTGTAGTATCTTGTCCCTGCCAGTGGTGCTGATTCATAAAATGCAGAGTCGGTTGAAGCAGGGTTCCAGCTAATAAGGTTAGTGCTCCTCTGCCATGAATAATCATAGGAGCCACTTCCTGCACCTCCGCTTAGTATTCCCCCCGTGAGCTGCTGCGGGATAACATTCTTGCATATGGTATCTGTAACATTTATGTAATTATTCTTTATTGATTCATATACAAGAACTGTAACTATCTTGCCCGAGTCCGTAATTGTTGATAAATCAATGGGATTGGTAGATTCGACAATCCTTCTGAAATAGGTGGTTGTATCGAGCGCGACAGGGGATAGTGAAGTAAGATTATAACTGCCCGCGGCCGGAGCCCAGCTTGATTGGTCAGTGCTTTGAATCCACTGGTAAGAGTAACTGCCGTCGCCTCCTTTGGGCTGGCTGCCTGTAATGGTAGCGGGAACCTGCCCATGGCAGATTGTGTCACCTCCATAGAGAACATTGAATAGAAAGCCGTTTAATGGCAGGATAAGTCCGGATATAACCGTACCCGGATTCCCATTTGAGCCCGAATTTAAGGGACAGGTGCCACCAACGGTACCACTGATACCAGCAGTGGTCAAAATCTGAGTAGCCTGAAAAGAACTGCCGGAATGCATTACGACACCTCCGCCGCCGCCCCCGCCCGAACCTGTACAGTTAGCACCCGTGCTTCCGCCATTTCCCCCTCTTACATAAAGTGATATATTACCATTGTTATTTGTTACATCCATTAATATAACTCCCCCGCCACCGCCACCGCCGCCACTGGCGTTGACAGGTCCCGTTACACCCTGCCCGCTGGCCAGTACTGACCTTCCATTACCGGTCAACGTATTTGCCAGGATAAAAATTATACCCCCTCCATTGCCTCCTGACGAACCATACCTTCCCGAATCGAGCTTATTCTCTGTCCCTGCTCCCCCTCCTCCGCCTAAGATTATCCTGTTGTAATTATAAAATTCATTTGCGCCAAAACCTCCCTGTGCGTATTCCAGAACCGGTGGATCGCCGCAATATCCTTTGTATTGGTGTCCGCCACTACCACCCTGTCCCCAGTTGCTGCCCCCCGCTCCGCCCGAATAAAGTCCGTTTCCTCCACCTCCTCCGTTCAATGCATGTCCCACTCCTTTTAATAATGTAAAGCTGCTGGTGATAATACCTTCTCCCTTATCACCCGCCCTGTTTAGCTGATCTGAGGAAAAATAACATGTGTCAGGCAAAGGAGGAATAATGCCGGATCTGCATCCTCCCGTATAATTATCTTCAGGAGAAGCACCCCTGAATCCCTGGCCGCTGACATTTATATTGGCATTTAGAATAAGCCTGTCAAATGCCATCAGGGCAACTATGCCCCCCTTGTGACCATCCCAGGGGTATGACGTAACCAGCGAACTCACAGTTAGCTCGTCGCCGGTCATTATCTTTACCAGCTGGATCTTCTCATCATTATTATAATCATGTAACAGGTAAGACGTGAATACCATGTAATTCTCAGGAGTAATTTTCTTTTCAATCTGTAAAAATTCATATTTGCCGCAATTTCTTCTATTGTCAATAGCTCCAAGCGATCTGGGGAAATTGGCATCTTCAAGAATTGTAGTACCGGTCATCTGAATAAGTATAACATAATCACCCTCGCTAAAATCATCCATTGACCCTGTTACTTTAACAGTATCATTAAAAACAGAGTCAACCTCAAGGTAATAATTAACAACGCCCCCTATTTCCTGTGAATATAGGGAACTACAGATTATATATAAAAAAACCGGTATAAGAAAAGCTCTTTTCAACGGGAGTAAGCTGTTATTTTTTTAACAATACTCAAAGATAAAAAAAATTATTTATTAGAATGTAAATAAAGATTTCAACAAAACGCTTGAAGCACAGTGAATTACTTATTGTTATCATTGAGCTGCAACAATTGTTTATAATATATTCTCCTCTTTAAATACCGGCAGCTCAATAATAAATGTTGTTCCCTTTCCCAGTTCGGTCTCAAATTCAATTTTGCCGTTACAATTTTCAATAATGTTCTTGACAATGGCCAGTCCCAGTCCCATACCGCTTGATTTGGTTGTGAAATTCGGCACAAAAAGCCTGTCTTTCAGCTCTTCCGGAATCCCCTTCCCATTGTCTTTTATTTTTACAATGGCCTTATCGCCGCCCGTCATTAATTCTATATCTATTTTGCCCTGTTTGTCTTCAGGTATGGATTGTATGGCATTCTTCAGCAAGTTAATAAATACTCTCGAAAGCTGTTCTTTATCGGCATATATAATGACTTTTTTATTATTATGAAAGTTTGTTTTTATATCAATATTCCTGGTGTTGGAAAAAAGGCTTGTTGTATTCTTTATTTTTTGAACCAGGTCTATTTGCTGATTATTTGCTTTTGGCATCTTGGCAAAATTCGAAAATTCAGAAGCAATAGCTGAGAGATTATCAATCTGCTCAATGAGGGTACCTGTCACTTTATTAATATATTCCCCGTATTTTTCCTCGCCGTCTTTCCATGAACGCAGCAGGTGCTGAACGCTCAGCTTCATTGGTGTCAAAGGATTTTTTATCTCATGTGCAATCTGTTTTGCCATCTCACGCCATGCGCTTTCCCTCTCAGACCTGGCAAGTAATTCAACGTTTCTGGCCAGCTCCTGAACCATGCGGTTGTATTCAGATACCAGTCCGCTTATCTCATCATTCCTGTCATAATGAATCTGCTCGTACTTTTTACCCAGTTTTATTTCACTGAACTTTTGCTGGATAAGCCTCAGCGGTTTTGTAATCTGGTTGGAGATGACGATGGCAATGGCAATAGTCAGTAATATTAACAAAACAAATACATTTACAATAGCGACAACAAGTGTTGCCACCTCTTTCTTAAGCAAATTCTCCCTTGTAAAATATGGCAAATTAAGGTAGGCCAGCAACCTGTTATCTGCATTAATAAACGGTACATAGGCTGACAAATAATCAAGATTCCCTATTCTTTCATGATGAATGAATTCTGCCTGCCTGTCTGTCACCATCTTGTCAAAAGCATAAGGATTCATTTTGCCCCCCTGCAATCCCCTTTCAAATATTTCGGGGCGTGATGTGGCCAGCAAATCACCATTGGGATCATAAAGGTTTATATCTGTATAAAACACTTCGGAAAATTTTATTAACAACTGGTCAAGATTATCATAATTATCAGCTGACCAGTCAGAGGCAAGTCTTTCTTCATAGGCAAGCTTATGATCAAGCTCCACATATACAGACTGTATCTTTTCACGCAGATTATCGTCATGCTTCTTTTTATATTGCTCTATACTGAAATATATCGTGCCGCCTCCGATAAGTATGAGCGAAAGGAACAAAATTGAAATTACAGCAAGCTGAATCTTGTTTTTAAAGCTGAATTCAAGTCCCCTGTCGAGTTTTGATAAATTAATTATTAATAAGGAGGCCGCAAAAAGCAAATAATAAAATGCAAACACATAGGAGAAGGATACAAGCAGGTTAAAAAATTTAACAGACGGTTTGCTGAGAATGATAGTATTATCATTATCTATTTTATAAATTACGTGATCATAGCCATCAAAACTGAGATAACTGTATTCCTGCCCTGTTTTTCCATATACTTCGAGTTTTAAGGTGTATAAAAAATTTCCAAGCTGCGCAATCAGCCTGTTCTTGTAATATTTGGCGTAAGAAAATTCACTTAAATTGGTATTTTTTCCTGATTTACTGTCAAGAAGCAGCTCAGGATAACCCATCTCCTGCGATACCAGCCTTGACTCAAGTTCAATAAATAAGGAAATCTCATTCGCTGCACCGGCAATATTATAATTTATCCACCCCAGGTAGTTGATCCTTCCATTTAAATAC
>CAZOLY010000128.1:4848-9500 GCA_964580815.1 uncultured Bacteroidales bacterium | reverse complement strand
GATATTATTAATTCAACAAGAAGCCTGAAGATCCTGTATATATCTTCTATTACAAGGAAACCTGCAATTATTATTTTTATGAGGATTACAGTAAATGCTATGCCGAATAATGTGTTAATTACAAGGTTGGTTTTACCAAAGCCCTTTCTGGCAGCTAAAAACATGCCGAATGTTCCTGCGAGTGTCAGAAATACTGTAAGATAATATATCACGTAAAATATTTTCAGGCCGTCAGGAATAAAAACACTTCTTACTCCTCTTAAGACATAAATCTCAATCAATATTAATGTAATAATTATCACTAAAAAGAAGGGTCTCATAATTCTTATTTTGATTCTCAATTATTTTAAGGGTTGAAAATATAAAATATTATTTCAATTAAGCAAAATATTGATAATACAAACAAAAATTCATGGCAATAGGTTCAATGACATTCTTTAAAACCTGTTGGATTGCATTCAAGCAATAAATTAATAAAGATAATATAATTAACTAATTTACAATATTATAAATATAATATATCATTTCAATAGGAGAGGGGAGGATACAGGATAAAATTAAATAATCACCCTAATAATTGAAGCTCCTTTTATATTTGACTATATTTGTAAATGACCAAACGGATGTTGAATCTTATCAACATATTTAATTACTAATTAAACAAACAAAACTATGGCAGAAAATGCATATCAAAATTTGAACCTGCCCCCTGAATTCAAAAAAATTCTGGCCAATCTGAAAATAATTATTACCGTTCTCGTGGTTATAATACTGGCATGGAGCGGATTTTTCCAGATTGATCCTGAAGAAGTGGGGGTTATTACGCGTTTTGGAAGGTATACGCGTAAAGTGGATCCCGGACTGAATGTTAAGATACCCATAATCGAAAGGGTATATAAAGTGCCGGTTGAAAGGCAGCAGAAGGTGGAATTCGGATTCCGTACAACACGACCGGGTATAAGAACGGAATATACAAAGGCCGGTACTAAAGATGAGTCTACAATGCTGACCGGAGATCTTAACCTGGCTGATGTTGAATGGGTTGTGCAATTTCGTATTGAAGACCCGTACAACTTCCTTTTTAAAGTCAGAAATGCCGAAACGACATTAAGGGATATTTCTGAAGCTTCTATGCGCCAGATAGTGGGAGATCGTACAGTTAATGAGGTACTGACTGTCGGGCGTACTGAAATTGCCGACAAGGTTGAAGAACTCATGCAGAATTTATGCAGGGAATATTCACTTGGCATAAAGATAGACCAGGTGGTGCTTCAGGATGTCAATCCTCCTGATCCTGTTAAGGCTGCTTTTAATGCAGTTAATGAAGCACAGCAGGAAAAAGAAACATTAATAAACCAGGCCAAATCGGAATACAATAAAGTAATTCCAAAGGCCAGTGGACAGGCTAAGGAAACCATACAAAAGGCCGAAGGTTACGCAACTGAGAGAGTCAATAATGCGAAAGGCGAAGTAGTCCGTTTTAATGAACTTTATAAAGAGTATGTTAAAGCTCCGGAAGTTACAAAGCGAAGAATTTACCTGGAGACTATGCAGAGTGTAATACCAAAGCTGGGAAACAAAATTATTACTGATCAGAAGGGAAGCAACATATTACCTCTTTTACAAATGCAGTTAAACCAACTTAAAGAAACAGAATAAGTCATGAAAAAAGGAAAAATTATAATATTCATCATCCTGCTCGTATTAATTATTATTGTTATTGCACAAAGTGCTTTTATTGTTAAAGAAACTGAGCAGGTAGTAATAACACAGTTTGGAAAGCCTGTCGGAGAAGCTATTATGAAATCCGGACTAAAATTCAAGACCCCTTTTATACAGAAGGCCAATTACTTTGAAAAAAGATTCCTTGAATGGGATGGTGATCCTAACCAGGTACCCACAAAAGATAAAAAATTCATATTCGTTGATTCATATGCCCGCTGGCAGATTACCGATCCTCTCCAGTTTTTCAAACGACTGACCAATGAAAGAGGTGCACAGTCGAGGCTGGATGATATCCTGGACGGAGAAACAAGGGATTATATTGCGAACCATAATATTGAAGAAGCCGTTCGTACAAGCAACAGAAAGCCCATTTCATCAGGAACAATAAGTGAGATAATGGGCGACTCACTTGCAAATATTAGTGTGGGGCGCGAAAAAATACAGAAAATGATCGTTGAATCTGCAAGCAAGCAGACAAAAGACCTTGGAATTGTGATACTTGACTTCAGGTTCAAAAGAATAAACTACGTTGAAGAGGTAAGGGAACAGGTTTATGAACGTATGAAAAGCGAACGGTACCGGATAGCTGATAAGTTCCGCTCAGAAGGACAGGGAGAAGCTTCAAGGATTAATGGTGAAAAAGAACGTGAACTGAAAACAATACAATCCGAAGCTTTCAGGCAGGCTGAAGAAATAAAAGGTAAAGCGGACGGACAGGCTACAGCAATTTATGCAGCTGCATACGACCGCTCATTAAGTTCAAGAGATCTGTACAGCTTTGTAAAATCAATGGAAACCTTTGAAAGAACATTTGATAACCAGACTTTTGTAATACTGTCTACAGACAATGAGCTGTATAAATATCTTAAAAGTATGAAATAATACCTGGCTGCCCTTATCATTCTGATTATCAGGTAGCAGTATAGTAATACCTGTTTTGATATGTATAGGAAACTTTTAATATTCAAGATACTTATTATTATAGGTAATATATCTTTAATTAATTCACAATCATATAGTTTTGGGTGGAAAGGTGAAGAAATACTTCAACATGATGTGTTTCTGAATACAGATAAATGGACTCCCAACCAGGCAAACATTATGATGGGAGATTCCTGTTATATTTCAGCCAGTGATTCTGCATTAAACCTGCATTGGAAATTTGGTGCAGGGGCAAGGCATAAGTGGGTCCAGTGCTATATGATACTCCCTGAGCCAATGAGCCTGGAGGATATAGATATTGTCGGCATTGATATCAGGGGCAGTAACTGCAGCTATGCAAGCAACCGCCATGTTGAACTTAAGTTCGAGGACGGTAAAAATTACGCGGTTTATACATGGGACAATCTTGCGCAAATTCAGCGGTGGTGCAGGAGGTTAACACTTTTGAAAAACCAGTTTGCCGGCGGAAATATTATTAACTGGGCCGCGGTGACAGTTATATCACTGGCAGTAGTTATGAATCCCGATGATGCAGGCGACATTCATGAAGATTCGGGCACCGTTTCCTTTATGAACCTGCGGTGCCTGGGTGCTGACCTGCTTTCACGGGCTGACTCACTGGAACCGCTTGATGAAATCGACAGTTACACGCTTGATACCATAAAAACAAATGCTGCAACTGCAATTATGCAGCGCCAGGCTCCAACCGGACTGATATATACATGGAAAACCGATCATTCATCATGGTTATACGGACAGGGACTTGCCCTGAAAATTCTTACAGAGGAAGGTGAATGGGACAATACTGTGCCTGCTAATGATTATGCTGTTGCAGCAACAAACCTGACCCATTTTTTAATCAACAACCAGGCAGAAAAGGGCTTCTGGCCCAGGGCGTGGAATGCAAATACAGGGAATATTATCTTATATGTGGAAGGTGATAATACAGTCTGGATGGGTGATTTTCCATGGATAGTAACCGGACTGGTGAGTTATTACAAAAGATCAGGTGACCAGAGTGTAATCGCTTCAATCAATAAAGCCAGGTCCTTTTTTTATGACCTGGTTGACACTAATGGCAGAATAAATACTGTTAATATCTATACACAGGCCAGGACAGAGGTTTCCAATTACGAGGGATATGCCGCTGCTATAGGTTGTTTATATGAGATGGGAGACACTGTGGCAGCAAAAAGGTCAATTGACTATTTACTGGAGAACGGCTGGGACAACGAAATAAAATTATTCAGGGAGGGACCTGGTTCATCCAGGCCCGTTCTGCTTGTTAATACGTGGCTGGCAGCACTTTTCTCAAGGACAGGATATACTAATATGGCAGTTGACGCTTTATCACTTGCAGGTAAGCTTCTGTACACAAAAGGTCCGGGTGAGCCACCCGGATTAGATGGAGTGGGACCGGTTGCTACCTGGTACGAGGGAACACTATCTTATATATCTGCCCTGGGTCCCGGAAGCAACAGGCTGTTTGAAGACATAACTAGTCATATAAATAGTGACGGGACAGTGCCGGCTTATAATGACAGCCTGGGCAGCATGGGCGGTATCTGGGCGGTGGACTGGTCCAGCCTGGATGCAACATCATGGTTATATTATGCTGCAGCACGGAAATCCCCCTTTGATACAGTTGAGACAATATATCACTTAAGCACATCATTCCGTGATATTAATACGCAGCAGACTGATAAAGAAATAATCATTTATAGTTCGGGAAATAAATTATATCTGGTGCGGGGATTAGACAGCAGGAACGGAGAAATAAGAATAGAACTGTATTCTGTCAGTGGAATTCTGATGGGCGAAACAGCTATAGATCCAGGCCGGTCTGTTATGGATATTAATGAAATAAGTGGGGGTTTAGAGCTAAACGATGGAATTTACATCATAAGGCTTTATTATAATAATATTATGCATACCCGGAAACTTGTATATATTAGTCCTTAACTGGCATGCTTTGCTTTCCTGAA
>CAZOLY010000128.1:0-4748 GCA_964580815.1 uncultured Bacteroidales bacterium | reverse complement strand
ATCAGCCAAAAGCTTGTTTTAATAAGATAAATTGCAGTAATATGTTTGAGAATGCCGTTAAATAGTGCTCCAAATCAGATTAATATATTAGAATAATAATGTAGCACGTTGTTATATTCCGAATTTATTTATATATTTACCTGTAAGGAATGAGTATAATTTACTTTTTTAGGTGTAATTTAATATTAAGGTCTTACTAAATCCTAAATAAATTGGATTTTAAAATCAATAAATCTGATTTTTTATTAACTTTATTAAAAATTATGAATTAGTCAATTTAATTTAAACTTTAGTTACTAACTTAAAATTAACGGTATGAAAAAAAATCTATTGCTTATTTGCTTTTTAGTAATTGCCCAATTAACCTTTGGGCAGGTTGTTGTTGACGGCATAATTGGTGCTGGCGAATGGGATGTTGCAACCGCGATGGTTGTCGAAAAAGATATTGATATTGTAAACATTATGGATGCGGACGATTATAGCGTATATTTTAAAATGCTGTGGACCGACAGTGCTCTCTACCTGCTGCTGGATTTAAAGGATGACAGTGTTTATCTCGGGAACTCTGCTGTATACAGGGATGATAATATTGAAATCTATTTCGATATGAACAATTCCAAGATACAGAAATGGCCCAGAGATAAGGGCTGGTCAAGCAGGCCGTGGTCACAAATGGACTCTAACGACATGCAGTTGCGTATTCAGCCGACTGTAGATGACGTTCTCATAGAGTCCAATGCTTCCGGAAGCTACCAGACAATTCTTAACGGAATAGTTCTGGCTCAGACTGTTACGGACAGCAGTTATATATTTGAAATGTCATTTGCCCTTGATTCACTTGCTGTCGATGCTCCCGGATTTGCCGCAGCAGAAGGCACACAGATAGGCTTTGAAATTAATGCAAGTGATAACGATGGTGATCCTGATTACCGCGACCAGGTAGGTTGGACAGGCATGACCGATTTAATTTACACTGATGCGGCATTATGGGGAACACTGGAATTCCAGGCTGACGGCTCGGTTGCACAAATACTGGATGAGGAAGCACCTTCTGCTCCCGGAAATCTTGTGGGTGTACAACATGTTGATGCTGTTGATTTAACATGGGATTCTTCAAAGGACAGTACCGTAGTAGACTTGTATGTTGTTACTTTAGACGGACTGGGAATTGACACAATGATGGCACTGGAAACAGGTAATCATTATACAGTAACAGATCTGGCAGAAGCCAACTATACATTCGGCGTCTGCGCTATTGACCCGTTCGGAAATATCTCTGATACCACCGAACTCAATATGGATGTTGTATTATCATTCAACATTACTATTGACGGTGTGATTGGAGCAGGTGAATGGGATCTTGCCGAAGCTATGGTTGTTGAAAAAGACATTGATATTGTCAACATTGCAGATGCGGATGACTATAGTCTATACTTTAAAATGTTATGGACCGATACGGCTTTATACCTGTTGCTTGATTATAAAGATGACAGCATTTTTATTGATGGCACTGCATACCTGGTTGATAATACCGAAATCTATTTCGATATGAACAACTCCAAGATCCCGAAGTGGCCGAGAAATAAAGGATGGTCAGGAACCAGGCCATGGACCCAGCTTGACAGCAATGACATGCAGCTAAGGATCCAGCCAACAGTTGATATAATAGTTGAAATGGCAACTAATGCTACAGCAGAAAGTCAGGCAGCAATTAACGCCGGGACTGTTTTTGCACAGACAAGTTCAGAGACCGGGTACATAATCGAAATGATGTTCGACCTGGATTCGCTTGCTATCGATGCTGCAGGATTTGTAGCAGCTGAAGGTACCGAAATAGGCTTTGACCTTGATGCAAGTGATAACGACGGCGCTCCTAACTATCGTGACCAGCTTGGATGGAACTCAGATAAAGTTCTGATTTATACTGATGCATCAGTATGGGGCACACTTCTTTTTGGGCCATACGGAACAGTATCACAGATACTTGATACTGAAAATCCGACTGCCCCGACAAATCTTGCTGCCACAGTAACAGGAGCTAATGTATTATTGACATGGGATCCTTCAACGGATAACATTATTGTTGACAAGTACATTATATATAACGGCACTGAGGAACTTGTAACTATTGATGCAAAAGAAACCGATAACAGCCGTAATATAACCGCTTTAGCTGTGGGCCACTATACATTCGGAGTAAGGGCTGTAGACCCGTCATATAATGAATCTACGAAGAGCACAGTTAGTGCAGACGTTGTAGAAGTAAGCATTAATGACAAGGATGTTGCAGCATTCAGGGTATATCCTGTACCTGCTTCCGATATTTTAGTAATTGACAATGCCGGCGAGGTTTCCCAGGTAGAACTGTTTGACCTTGTTGGCCAGTCAGTATTAAATATCAATGTTTATGGAAGCTCAATAAGACTTGATATTTCAAATCTGAAAGCAGGTATTTATATCATGCAGTTGCATACTGCAAATAAAGTATTTACCGAACGTATAATTATCGAATAAAAGATAATTGATATAATTACTAATTAAAAAGGGGGCTTTGAAAATTGCCCCCTTTTTTTATCAGTATCCTGGTATTTACTTGCATACATCTGAGAGAGTGGCAAATGCTCCAAGCATATTCTTGGCAACAAGCACATCATCGACAAACAAATCAAAGTCATAGATAAAGTTGCCAACTTCTCCATTTTTATATGTCTTGATAAGCTTTTGCTTACCCCTGGTTATAAAATTCACATATAATTTGCCGGATGAAACCACTATACCGGAATTTGAAGGATCAATATCCGCAAGAATAAACTCATAAACATATTCGGTTGATGATCCTTTACTGTCTGTTTCTACCCTTGTAAATTTTAACTTACAGTTGTCGTCGCCCTGTTTTTCCATTTTCTGGTCATATTCAACCCCCCCGGTCTCCATTTTTTTCAGATATTTATCGATATAATTCCATGCGGCACCAGCATCAGTTGCAAGCCTGTCCCTGACCTTTGAATTACTATTGATAAATTTAACAGCTGCAATAAAGTTTTTTGCATTCAGCACATCGTCGAAATAAACGTCGGCACCTGAGCTAAAGTTCTGAAGCTCATTTTCTTTAAATACTTTTACATATTTGAGTTTGCCCGTTGACAGGGGCACATAAAGCTTCTTCCCGCTAATCTTTATTTCAATGTCTCCAATTGACAGGTCCTCGGGGTAAATCTCGAAGCGCTCATTCACAGAGGGACTCCCTTCATCAGTAGTGACCACAAGCAGCTCCAGTTTGTTTTCCAGTGCAGGGGCTATCCTTAATGTCTGCTTTATGTTTTTTGAGTCTATGGTCACTTCACCCGGACCCTTTGTCAGCCACTCCATAGTTTTTTCCATAGAAACGAATTCAAGAACACCGCTATTACTGTTATTTATTGCATATTCCAGGGCACCTGCAACATCACGGGCATTGTCAATATCTTCCACGTATATTTTCAGGGAGCTGGAATAAGATACTATCTTACCTTCACTGGTCTGTTTTATATATTTATTTTTATCCTTTGTGTCAAGGCTGAGATAAGCATTGCTTGACGAGACATTCAACCCTACGGTGGGTATAAGGTCATTCAGGTAGATGCCGCTTACTTCTTCCGTAGTAGTCCCTTTGGAATCGGTCACAACGGATTTGAAATTCACTATGTCCGAAGGTGATGTTCCAAAGTCCAGGGACTGTGCATACGAGGATGAACCTGCCTTAACTTTCTTCAGATTATCCTTTACATATGTCAAAGCCTGGCTATAGCTTGTCCATGCTTTTCTTTCAGGATGGGTATCGGATACAAGGAAATTCAGGGCATTGGCTATATTCCTTGCCTGCTCAATATCATCGGCATGTATCTCTGCACTTTTTGAATAACTGGTGCTACCGTCATCTGACATTACCTGTATGAAGTACTTGTTATCACGTACAGGCAGTTCAATCGTTAATTCGCTGCCTGAAACATCAACAGAAATGCCGGATGGATTAATGTCGCTTAAATCGAAAATATAAGTGTCTGTTTTCTTGCTGCCCTTGCTATCAGTCTTTTCTGTTTTCAGCCGGGCAATGTAATTCTTTTCACCCTTGCTGAATTCCTGTTTATAAGTAGTCCCGCTGCGTCCCGACTCGCCGATATTGTTCATGAGCCATGTGAAAGTTTCTTCCCGGGAGGCCCATGTCCTTTCACTTTTCTGGCACGGGTCTATATGTGATTTTAATGCTTCGATGAATGATCGGGCCTTGTCCACCTCCCCCATAGTGACAGAAATTTTGTTTGTATAGCCGTCAAATTCGCCCTCCCCGAAAACGGTAATAAACTTCTGCGAAAGCCTTGTTTCAATATTTACTTCAATGACCTTTCCCGAAGCTTTAAAGCTGAGAGATGAGGGATTGATATCAGAAATGTACAATATGTATGCCCCTGAAGATGTTTTGCCCTTTTTATCGGTTTTTTCCTCGTCAATTTTTATTTTGCATGAATTGTTATCTACTGCGGTAAAATTGTACTTATAGATATAAGTGCCGGCATCTACTTCAGAAGTATATGGGGCGAGCCAGTCAATTTCGTCCTGGGCTTTTATACTGCTGATATTCAATACCATAGAAAAAATAAAAAATACCAGAATTGTTAAACCTGTTTTTTTCATTGCTTTATAAATTATATTAATATTAATTAATGTTTAGTACCTAAACATCAAAGATAGGGAAAAGTTAATTATTATTT
>CAZOLY010000127.1:3777-9710 GCA_964580815.1 uncultured Bacteroidales bacterium | reverse complement strand
CCGTTGTCCGTGACGGACTGAAGCTGGTTAATAGCTACGTAATAGTTATAAGTCAGATCATCAACCAGCGTGTTATTAAAATAACGCTTTAGCTTTAGAATATTACCGTTTTCATCATAAGCAGGTACAGACATTGAATAATAATCCTCATGCTGATCAAGGTTCCCCCCATCCCCGTAATTAGCATACGTCAACCTGTTGAGATCATCATACTCATACCCATACCCGCGCGTCATATCATTTTTTATGCGCCACTTCACACCCGATATGTTCCCATTGTATGATCCATTGCTTACAAGGTTGTTTATCCCTCCTACATTCTCATAATAAAGCTCCATACCAAATGCATCATTATTAACATCTATAGAAAGGTTATTTATTGATTTCAGCCACCCTCGGATATTATAAATATAGTCCGTTTTCTGCAGGAAGTCCTTTGTACTTCCTTCGTCTTCGGAGTGCAGGTATTTCGTTATAAGGTCACCGATCTCATTATATTTTAGCGCACTTAATACTACTTCCTCCTCACTGTTTATCCGGCTTGTAGTTTCAATAAGCCTACCGGTTTATTTTAGTCCCTGCCTCTTTATGACTGATTTTGCGGGGTTGAAGATGCGCTTGAGGAGGCTCATGTTGTCGGTGATGATCTCTGCCATGCCCGGCATTTCCTGCTGGAACTTTATAGTATAGCCGTAGTTCGTTACCAGTCCGTTTGTCAGCTTCACGCGGGCGGTATAAAAATCCTGGCTCGGCACAAGCGATATGGAAGTCACCTCTCCCCTCACCATTCCGAACTCCATGTGGGGGTAACTGGCGAACTTAATATTCACTTTCTGTCCGGGCTTCACCTTCCCTGCCCCCTGCACCGAGAGGTCTATCTTACCCACTATCTCGCCGGGGTCCTCGGGCAGTATGGTAAACACCTCATCACCTTCGGTAACATTCTGGTTGACGCTCCAGAACCTGTTAAAAGTAACTATCCCTTCCACGGGGGCTGTCAAGAGGTACTTCTGCTTCCATATGTCTGTTTCGGCCATGAGCCTGTCATATGCTTCGAAAAGCCTGTTCTGGATCTCGCTTTTCTTATTCGACTCGTCAAGCTCCATGTCCAGTATCTCCTGGTTGAGCTTGCCTGTTTCGATCTTTGCCGTTGCCAGGGCGGTGAGGGTCTCCTTATACGTGTATTCCTTTCCCAGCAGTGTGCTTTGTGATTTCTCATAGTCCGCTGCAGACAGCACGCCCTGCCTATACAGCAGCGAGTCCCTTTTAAACTGCTTTCCTGCCAGCGCCAGTTCCTTCCTGAGCACTGCCGACTGCTCACTTAACTGTGCATAGTAAACGTCGTACTTGGCAAGCTCGTTTTTCAGGCTCCTTATTTTTTTCTGATGATAATCGAGGTTTATGAACTTCAGGTAGTCTCCGTAGTTTTTGAGGAACGAGGCGAAGTAGGATTGTATCTCGCCCAGGGAATAGTCGCCGTTAAAGCTGATATACTGCCCGTTCTCCATGTTTGCCCTGAATCCCCCCAGCAACTTCTCAACCTCGATAACATCGCTAAAGACGGCTGCCGATTCCAGGAGCGCGATATTATCACCGGCCCTGACTTTCTGCTTATCCCCGACAAAGAGCTTCACAATTTTCCCGCTTGTCCGTGCCCTGAGGTGGGCCGGCGGATTTTCGGTCGTAAGGGTTATTGCTGCAGGCTGGATATCGGGAAACCTGAACAGTCCGCTTCCGGCAATAATAATAAAAGTAACAACAAAAATAACTGACGTCCCCCACCTGACGATCCACCTGGGAACCTGTCCCAGTATTTCCCGGACGTCATCGCTTCTTATCTCTATCTTTTCCGCTTCCTGTTGTTCTTTTTGTGTCAACATCACTAATATAAGTTTTAATATTTATTTATCTATGCTCCCAGCTCGAGCTGGTTCCTGACGAGGTTAAAGTAAGCCCCTTTCCTGGCGGTCAGTTCTTTATGCCGGCCCTGCTCAATAATCTTCCCTGCTTCCATAACCACGATATTATCGGCATTCTTGACCGTACTCAGCCTGTGTGCAACAATGACTACCGTGCGGCCCCTGAAAAACTGCCCGAGGTTTTCCATTATCATCTTTTCGTTGTTGGCATCAAGGGCATTCGTTGCCTCGTCGAGGAAAATATAATCAGGATTCTTGTATATGGCACGGGCAATGAGTATGCGCTGGTGCTGCCCCTGGCTGAGCTGTATACCTTCGGCACCTATTTTCGTGTTATAGCTCAGGGGCAGCGACTCAATAGTATCCTGGATGTTTGCCATCTTCACGGCATAGAGGAGCTGCTGCTTGTCTATCTTCTCATCCGATACTGCTATATTCATGGCTATGGTATCAGAAAAGATAAAGCCGTTCTGCATCACTACGCCGCAGTGCTGGCGCCATTGGCGGTGGCTGAAGTTCCTGAGATTGAGATCGCCGATCTTTATGATGCCCTTTGTAGGAGGATAGAAGCCCAGCAGCAATTTAATAAGGGTTGTCTTTCCGCTGCCGCTTGTACCCACGATAGCCGTGACCTTGCTCTGTTCTATTGCAAGGTTTATATCTTTGAGGACAAAAGGTGAATTTGGCCCTTCGTACTGGAATGACAGGTCAGCGACAGTAATATCTCTTTTCGAGGGAAGCTCGCTGACAAACGTTCCTACAGCAGGCTCTTCGTCTTTTTTGTTATGTATCTCTCCGAGCCGCTCGAGGCTGATCTTGGCATCCTGCGTGGTACGCAGAAACTCGATCATCTGCTCCATGGGCCCGCTCAGCTGTCCGAGTATGAATGACACGGCGACCATTGTGCCGAGGGTGAGGTTGCCATGAATAACCTGGTATGCTGCAAATACAAGTATCAGCACATTCTTTATCTCGTTAAAGAATAAGGCCCCGACCTGCTGGTACTGGTTTATAGTAAGGCTCCTGATGTTTATCCTGAATATGCCGGCCTGTATATTTTCCCATTCCCACCTTTTTTGCTTTTCGCAGTTATTGAGTTTTATCTCCTGCATGCCGGTAATAAGCTGGAAAATGTTACTCTGGTTACTTGAAAGCTGGGTAAATCTTTTATTGTCGAGGTCCCTTCTTTTCTTCATGAACAGGGTTACCCAGCCCAGGTAAAGCAGGCTGCCGACAAAAAATATCAGGAATATCTTTATGCTGAATATTGCCAGGACGACGCTCAGGATCACCAGGCTTACAAGGGCAAAGAAGAGGTTCAGCACGGTAACGGTAAGGAAGGTCTCTATTCTTTTATGATCCCCTATTCTTTGCACAAGGTCACCTATTAGTTTAGTATCGAAGAATGACACGGGGAGCTTCATGAGCTTTATCAGGAAGTCGGATATAAGGAAAATGTTTATCCGCGTGCCGAGGTGAAGCAGTATCCAGTTACGTATAAAATCCACCCCTACCCTGCCGACAATCAGTACTATCCATGTTATAAATACTATTTGTATAAAGGATATGTCTTCGAGTACCACTCCTTTATCGATAAGCGACTGGAACAGGAAGGGGAAGATGAGCTGCAGGATGCTGCTTAGCAGTATTCCTGTTATAAGCTGAAAAATAAGCCTTTTATAGGGTTTAACGTATGAGAAAAGGAAGCTGAAATTACTTTTGTTAACCTGCTCATCCTTTTGTTTGTAAAAGTCGGGGGTAGTTTTCAGCAGGAGGCATATGCCCATGCCCTCACCCTCTTTAACCGTCCCTATCCACCCCTTCAGAAATTCGTTCTTACTTAGTTTTACCAGTCCGGTTGCCGGGTCGGCAATATAGATATTATCTTTCCTGATTCTATAAACCACCACGAAGTGGTTCTGCTGCCAGTGTACTATGCAGGGCAGTATGGCATCATTTTTCAGCTGCTCAAATGTAATCTTGACACCTATGCTGTGGAAGCCGATAGCTTCTGCGGCCTCACTTATGCCGAGCAATGATACTCCTTCACGCGTAATATAACATCTCTCGCGCAGGTACTGCAATGAGTAGCTTTTGCCGTAATGCCTGGCTATCATCCTCAGGCAGTCCGGACCGCAGTCCATCCTGTCAAGTTGCTTGTAGAACGGGAATTTAAGCATTATTAAAATGGGAAATTAACATGCCAATATAAGAAAAAATAATGTATTTGGGTCAATTGGCGAGGACAATAGCTTACCTATTCACCTTCATCCTGAATTATGATTAAACAGAATACTTACCCCTATAAGCATATAATTTTGTGACAACCGGATCAATCACAGAAAAAAAATTACTAATGCCATAATACTAACCAACCTTTGAAAACTCCTTGTTCCTGCTATTTTCTACCTTTTTATTGTTATTTGTCGCGTCTGACTCAGTCAGGGGAACAGTAAATTTAAAAGTAGTGCCTTTAAATTCATTTGATTCGACCCATATGTCGCCTCTCAGGAGTTTGACCTTACTGTGTGCAATACTTAAGCCCAGTCCGAATCCTTTATTTGTATTTTCAAAACAGTTCTCTGCTTTGGTAAAGCTTTTAAAAATTGATTTGTCAAACTTATCAATCCCTCCTACTCCCGAATCCTTTACAAAAAACATTATCTGGTTATTATTCAGCACTTTATATCCGTATTCAATAATCCCTTTCCGGGTAAACTTAAATGCATTTGATATTAAGATAGAAATGATATCGAACAGCATTTTCTTATCGGTATATATCGTTATGTCCATATATTGTGAATCGGGATTTTGAACAAGTGCGATATCTGATTTTGGCGGATCGATATTATGCACAGTAAAATGGGAAAGCAATTCATCCATAAGCCCGCTCAAATTACAATCGCCATTTACCATTTTAAAGTATCCGGAATCAAGAATTGATGCTTCGACGAGGTCATCGATAAGCTTTAAAAACTGCTGGCTGCTCTTTTTAATATTCTCAATAAATTTTTTTCTCTGTTCTTCGGTAAGATCTTTATGATTCAGCAGGTTTGTAAAGCCGACAATTGAATTCATCGGTGTTCTTATCTCGTGATAAATATTTCTGAGGAATGCGGACTTTAGATCATCGGCTATTTTTGTCTTTTCTTCAAGGATATGCTCCAGTCTTTTAACCTTTTCCGAGAGTTCATTATATGATTCGGTTATATTATTATGGGTTTCTTTCAAATATCCGGAACCGGGGTCATTTTTATTTTGAACAAGATAACCCATAAACCAACTAAGGAACTTTTTTAACATCATATGTTTGCTTTAAAATTGAACTAAACCTTGTATCAAAACAGAAGGCTAAACGCTAGCAGTCTGCTTCTGTTTTTGATCATACCACCCAAACCTTGTATTTTATAAGCAAAATATTACCTTAAGCTGAAATATTTTTTTTTATAATTACTAACAGGTATTTATAATTATCAAATCCCAAAAAAAATGATTATTTCATTTTATTTAAGATTTCAATGGCCCTATCTGTATAGAAGCCATTTTGCCCGGCAATTTGTTTAAATTGCCGTTTTGCTTTATCTGTGTTATCTGTCATAAGATAGCAGAATCCCAGATACCACTCAGCCTGTTCAATGTATAAGCTGTACTTATCATCAATTATTTTCTGAAAATTGCTGTTGGCATCATTATATTCCTTTACTTCCATATGAGATATTCCTGAATATAGATTAAGGCCAATCCTGGAACTGTCATCATTCAGTATTTTCTCGAACAGTACCAGGGCATTTCTGAAGTCCTTATTTTCGTAATACTTCATGGCAGTTCTCAGGTCACTATTGATGTTCGCATCTGCAGAACGAAAATTCATTGTAGCTTCATAGGGCCGGTAATACATAGCATATATCTCTTCATTGGAATAGGATTTGTTCCTTAAGAACAATACAAGTAAGCTTCCGATTATCACAATAGTGACAAATGAAGCCGCGATAAGCAGTTTTCTGTATAGTACCA
>CAZOLY010000127.1:0-3677 GCA_964580815.1 uncultured Bacteroidales bacterium | reverse complement strand
ATTATCACAATAGTGACAAATGAAGCCGCGATAAGCAGTTTTCTGTATAGTACCACCGTATTTTTTCTGACGGTAGTTTCCCTGTATGCGGGAGAGGAACAGATTTCTTTGAGCTGGCTGCGTAGTTCCATTACTTCTTTTTCATGTATTGCGGTATTGATATTTCTCCGCAGTTCCAGTTCTTTTCGGAGTTCCGGGTTAGCATTCAGTTCTTTTTCAAACCATATTTGCTCGTCTTTACCCATTTCTCCATCGAGGTATCTCTCGATGAATTCAGCATAGTTCAGATCATTTTTCATAGCCTCACATTTTTTAATGTTTATTCATTTTATTATACATATAACGCTACTCACCTGAAAGTATAATGCTATTAAAATACAAAATCATTTATTTTCTAATGCTTTATATATTATTTTAATCGTTTGTTTTCAGTTATATGTTTATATTAATTAAATATTTATTAAATATTTACACTACGTTTAAATTTCCGTTTACAGGGTTTAGTTTTCAGGTTCAGGGCATTGAAAGTTCAGCTCTTCGTACCGATAAGCATTTTAAGTCTGTCCTGTTAAGTGTAGCTACAGATTATAAAATGCTTGCCGGATTTTCGGGTTATGATGTTAATAGTTCAATTTGTTATTAATTACATAAGCATTAAAAAGGTTACCGCTTTTTAATTATTAGCTGTCATATTTTTTATCGGGCATAAGTGTTAAGATGGGACACATAACTTTACCTGTTGAACATTGTGCCTGACTGCCATAACTGAAATTTCCGGCCGGTCGTCGGTAATAAGCTATAGTATTCCTGAGCGCAGCCATGTCCGGCTGGAAATTTTCGACATTCCGGGCCGGAAAGTATGTACCCTTGAAGATGCTTGCCGTGAGCCGGGCATATATTGTGTCGAATAGGATCCTGAAGACGGCGGCAACCGGAAAGTGCAGGGCGGCAGTAACCCGCCATAAGTATTACAGTTTTATTAAAAGCCGGGGCCTCCTGTTTTTTTTATTTACCCGTGCTATCTTTTATTATTTTCCTTGTTACCGTTTGCCTGTTATATATAATCCTCATATAATAAATGCCGGCCGGATAGTCACTTATATCTATTTCGCCGGTACCGCCTCTTTTTTCCTGATAAAGGATCCTGCCATTAATATCACACAGCTCTATAATGCAAGACGTTGCACCTGCGGGTAATTGTATATGAACCGCACTGTATGCAGGATTGGGATATATTTTAATATTGTTGAGCTCTATATCTTCCATGCCTGTTTCAAAAAGGTCTCTCACATAGACAAACAGGGCCTTGTCAAAAGTCTTGAAATCTTCATCGGTAGCCCTGACATAAATGTGGAATTCCGGCTTCATTTCATAATCAGGGGAATCGAAAATAATTAAATCAGTCCCGTCAATGATAAACAGGTAATTATCCAAATCATTGTTTCCGTCTCCTTCAATTAAGGCAAATGTATGTCCTGACTCCTGGTCGGGATCTTCTGCAGACAGCGTGCCCACAATATAGCCGGGTGTAATATTTTCATCCACGGAATCGGGGTCCAGTGTAATATCAACAGGAGCATCAATGACAAGGTGAACAGGATCAGTATATAGAGTAAGATCAGGAAAATCACTGTTAATCATCGAGCAGTGGTAATATCCCGAATCCGCATCTGAGAGTCCGGTTAACTCCAGCACCGGTGAAGCCGAATATGGCATCATTGAATCATTATCCATCCACCATTTATACAGGTTATTGGCAGCAGCAATTTCAGGGACAGCAAAGTCCGGGATATCTATCTGCAGGTCATCGCCTGTACTTTTATCAATACGCCGGGGGCTTACTGCTACATTAAGCTGTGGAGAATAATCATAAATATCGGTTGAAAAGCCTGCTATTGGCTCCAGATCATAAAATGTAAAACAATTATTATAGATATTAAACTCACAGGATGACGGTATATTCTTAATCTCTTCAGGAATAGGGCCGCTAAGCTTATTGTTATTTAAAAGTAAATTCAATAAATCATTCAATCCCCCAATCTCTGCAGGGATGCTCCCGGTAAGCTGGTTATGGTGGAGCCTGAGAAATTTTAGTTTGGTGAGGTCACCTATTTCAGAAGGTATGGAGCCGTTGAGCCGGTTATTTTGAAGATGCATATATACGAGGTCGCTCAGGTTGCCTATTTCCGGGGGAAGAGGACCTTCAATCTGATTGCTGTTTAATGATAAATTTGACAGTTTGTTAAGGCTTCCAATCTCCGGCGGAATTGGGCCGCTTAGCTGGTTAATAAATAACTCCAGGCTCGTCAAATCGCTCAGATTGCCAATTTCAGGCGGGATTGAATCCGTTAACTGGTTGTATTGCAGATAGATAGTTTTCAGTTTAGTCATGCTGCCAATTTCATGGGGGATCGGACCTGTGAGTTCGTTCTCGCTCAGCAGCAGGTACTCAAGATTGGTCAGGTTTCCTATTTCAGGAGGTATGGAGCCTGTAAGTCCGTTATCGTAAAGCGACAGTGTATTCAGGTTGCTTAAATTGCAAATTTCAACAGGAATGGGACCGGTAAGCTGGTTGGAGAACAACCAGACATACTGCAAATTGCTTAAATTTCCTATCTCATGCGGGATAGAACCGGTAAGCTGGTTATTCTTTAAATCAAGCCAATACAGGTCGGGTAAATTACATATCTCAACAGGAATGGAATCGGTGAGCTGGTTATTTGCCAGAATCAACGATACGAGGGTGCTGAGATTTCCCAGCTCATGGGGTATTGGTCCGGTTAACTGGTTTTGCTGCATGTCGATAGTTAAGATCCTGTGTAAATTTCCTATTTCGGGGGGTATGGAATCCGTGAGGCTGTTACCGCCGATGCTCAGATACAGCAAATTATGCAGGTTGCCTATCTCAGGTGGTATGGGTCCGATAAGCTGGTTGTTGTAAAGGCTCAGGTTATATAATCTGCCCAGGTCACCTATCTGTGGAGGTATAACTCCTGTAAGATTATTATCCGCGAGCTCTATCCCGGCAACGCTGTCATTACCCATAGTAATACCATACCATGTTGATACCGGCTGTCCGGGTTGCAGCCAGTTTGTGCTGACTGTCCAGCCAGCACCACCGGTGCTGTCGTATAAGGCCACAAGGGCCAGCGAGTCGGTTTCGGGAACCTGTCCTCCTGCCATAAAAACAGAAAAACATAAAACAATTGGTACATATGCAATATTCTTCATGGCTATATTGTTTATGATTTTAAAATATCTGCTTACTCTGCGCTCTCAGTCCTGGAGGGGCCGAGCTGTTCTTCAAGTTGTTTCACTGCTTCTTCACCCGCTGCAACGGGTATTACAAGTATATTACTTATAATATCGTTCTTCTTATCAGTAAGGTAGATATTCATCTCGGCTATGCCCTCGAGTCTTAAATTCTGCCTGACAAAAAATACATGCAGTACACCTGCCGGATCATTGACTTCCTGTTCCGATGTCACCGCATCCTTGCTTACCTTGCCATCTTCTCCCGTGTAAGCAATATATGCAGCTACTTTAACTGTTTTCTTCTTATAATTAATAATCTCATAATTAATCTCACACCTGGCCTGGGAAAAGTTTGTTGAAGGGGAAGAATATGTTGCTTCAAACTCAGAATAATATATCTCCAGCCAGTTATAACCGGGAAG
>CAZOLY010000126.1:0-9721 GCA_964580815.1 uncultured Bacteroidales bacterium | reverse complement strand
AAAGATTTGTCAATGGAAAAATATAATGCTTATTTTGCTGAAGATTTTGAAAAATGGAGAGGCAATAATAAACAAATTGATGATGTTCTATTAATAGGAATTGAATTCTAGTGTAAATAACTTAATTAAATATAAATAATATGGATAGTAATAAAGATATTAAAGGTTTTCTCGAGTTTGTATATGAATTTTATAAAACGATGAAAGCACACGAGATTACCCTGGTATATGAAGGTGAAATCACTCACCAGATAACCAAAGCTTTTACATCTTTAACAGAATCAAATATGGCTAAAGATGACGAAGCAGGATCAGTTCAGAGAAAAGTGTTTCATGTTATGGTGGAATGTCTTCAGAACATTAGCAAACATGCTGAAGATTTTACATCTGATGATTATCTGTTCTCAGGAAGAGGAATATTCCTGGTAAGTAAAGGAGAAAATGAATATAGTGTGACCACTGGTAATGCTATTGAAAATGACAGAATTGAAGAACTTACAGAAATGCTCGAAACAATAAACAGGATGGATAAAGATGAGCTCAAACAGCTGTATAAAAAACAAATGAAAGAGGGAAGATTATCAGAAAAAGGGGGAGCAGGCCTTGGTTTTATTGATATAAAAAGAAAAACAGGAAAGGAACTGGAATACCATTTTCTGCCAATTTCTGATGATACTTCATTCTTTTTATTAACTTCAACAATATCTAGAGAAGAGATTTAAACATAAATATACTATGGAAACAATAAAGATACAAGGAACAGAGGATACCCCAAAAATAATTTTGGATGCCGAAAACGAAATTATGGAGATTTCCGGCCGTTCATTACCTGAAGATGTTTCTGCATTCTATGAACCTGTGCTGAACTGGTTAAATGAGTATGCTGAAAATCCAAATAAAAAAACAATATTCAATTTTAAATTAACTTATTTTAATACTGCATCATCGAAGTTGCTCCTCGACATCCTGATGAAACTGGAAGAAATGCACGAAAACAATAATGATGTATTAATTCGCTGGCATTATCCTGAAGATGATGAAGATATGGAAGAGGCAGGAGAAGAATATGCAGATATTGTTGATGTTCCTTTTGAACAGGTTAGCTATTCAGCATAAATATTATTCTGATTTCCTGAATTAGTTATTAAACTAAATTAGTTAATGAGTGAGGAAATTCTTAGGGCTTTAATGCAGTTGTTTGCAATAATTGCAAAACAAGATGAAGGAGTTGAGATCACTCAGGTTGAATACGTAAAGAATTTTCTTCAACAGCAACTAAGTGATGAAGAGGTTAAAGAATATTTCGGACTTTTTGAGGAACATGCAGGTCTTATAAGCACCGAAATTGAAGAAGAAGAAGAAAAAAATAAAAAGAAACTTACCTCCGTTAGAGATTCAGTCAGAATCCTTGGCCTTTGCAAAAAAATCAATAAAACACTTACCCAGAAACAAAAAGTTGTCGTTCTTGTCCGTTTGTTTGAGATCGTAAATGCTGACCGTAAATTTACAGATCAGAGAATGGCTATAATCAATACTGTTGCCGAGGTATTCAAAGTGTCAAAAGAAGAATTTGCCAGTATTGAATCCTTCGTAATTAAGAATAAAATAGAAGAACTTGATGATGTTAATATTTTAATTATTAACGATGCCCCAAGCAAGTTTAATAACGCAAAAAAAATACTTACAAAGGAGCTCGATACTGATATCTTTATTCTTCGAATAAAAAGCGTTGACCTTTATTTTTTGAAATATACAGGCAACGAGAGCTTATATCTCAATGGCCTTCCGATAAGAAATGACAGAATATATTTGTTTGCCAATGGCAGCACAGTAAAATTGCCAAAAAGCGCTCCTGTATATTATAGTGATGTCGTCTCGCACTTCCTCGCCGACTTAACAACAAGCCTGATATCATATTCCGCCAGGAATCTTGAGTTTAAATTTCCAAATGGCACTATTGGTATAAGAAATATAAGCTTTTCTGAAAGCCATGGCAAATTAATCGGAATTATGGGTTCCAGTGGAACAGGGAAGACTACTTTGCTTAATGTTCTTGCAGGAATAGAAACTCCGTCAAAAGGTGAAGTAATTATTAATGGCATAAACCTGCATAAGGAAAAAGAAAAACTTGAAGGTGTTATCGGATTAATACCACAGGATGACCTTCTCCTGGAAGAATTAACAGTATTCCAGAATTTGTACTATAATGCGAAACTATGTTTTAAAGGTAAGTCAGATGCCGAAATTGTGGAGATTGTTAACAAAGCCCTCCAGAACTTAGGATTGTTTGATAAAAAAGATCTAAAGGTAGGCTCTCCATTTAATAAAACTATAAGCGGGGGACAAAGAAAAAGACTAAACATTTCCCTTGAATTAATAAGGGAGCCTTCAATACTTTTTATTGATGAACCTACATCGGGGTTATCATCCAGGGATTCGGAAAATGTTATGGACCTGTTACTTGAACTTACTTTAAAGGGAAAGCTTATATTCGTTGTTATCCACCAGCCAAGCTCAGAAATATACAAAATGTTTGACAAAATGATCATCCTCGATGATGGTGGCTATCTCATATATTACGGCAATCCCGTTGAAGCAGTAATGTATTATAAAAGACTCGATGCCCAGATAAACAGTGAAATCGGCGAATGCCCTACATGTGGTAATGTTAATCCCGAACTTTTATTTAATATTATAGAAGCTAAAGTTGTAGATGAATTTGGAAATTATACTGACGCACGAAAAGTATTACCACTGAAGTGGAATGAATATTATAAGCGCAACATAAAACAGCGGGAAATAAAAACAGTGCGTGAATCTCCTCCTAAAAATCTAAAAATTCCCGGCTGGCTCAAGCAATTCAGAATATACTCAATAAGAGATTTTCTATCCAAAATAAGCAATACACAATATATTGCTCTTAGTCTTCTTGAAGCCCCTGTTTTAGGTTTTATTCTCTCTTACATCATCAGGTACATAGAAGATCCCAGGTCAAACAAATATGTCTTTCGCGTAAATGAGAATATACCTGTTTTCATATTTATGGCTCTTATTGTAGCATTATTTCTGGGGCTTACTGTTAGTGCTGAAGAAATATTCAGAGACAGGAAAATGCTTAAACGGGAAGCATTTCTAAATCTCAGCAGATCGAGTTACCTTCTTTCAAAGATTTTAATACTATTCATACTATCAGCTATTCAGTGTTTCCTGTTTGTAATAATTGCAAATTCAATATTGGGAATAAGGGATATGTATTTTATATACTGGTTTGCACTTTTTTCAACATCAGCATTTGCAAATATGCTTGGCTTGAATATATCGGCTTCATTTAATTCAGCTGTTACTATATATATTATTATCCCCCTTCTGATGATACCAATGATGATCCTCAGCGGGGCAATGTTCAGCTTTGATAAATTAAACCGCGGCATAGGAAGAGTAGATAAAGTTCCATGGATCGCAGAAATTATGCCAACAAAGTGGACATACGAGGCACTTATGGTTCACCAGTTTAAGGATAATAAATTCAATAAATCATTTTATAGCTATGACAAGATATTAAGTCAGGCAGATTTTAAAAAAGTATACTGGATTCCCGAACTTAGTAAAAGACTCAAAAAGGTCAATGATGAAATTAATGAAACAGGTACTATAAATAATACAAAAGACGCGTTAAAAGTTATTTGCAATGAGATCGGAAAAGAAATGATAAATGTCCCCGGCATAAAATTTGATGCCCTGGATAAGCTTAATCCCGAATCATATAATCGTGGAGTGGGAAGAAAAATAAGTATTTATTTAAATGAATTAGACAAACATTATGCTAAAGAATTCTCCAAAGCAGACGAGCTGAAACAAAAAACCATAAATAAAAATCTTGCCGACACGGCACAAGCCAGGATATTTTACCGTTTAAGGGACAACTATCATAATGAAGCAGTTGCTGACATAGTCAAGAAAGTATATGAAACAAATAAAATACTTGAATTCAGGCATGAACTGATTCAGCATTTTGATCCCATTTACCAGGACCCTGTAATAAAAAATAAACTGGATTTCAGGTCTCATTTTTTCTCACCTGAAAAATATTTTATGGGGAGATATTATGATACTTACTGGTTCAACATCTCTATCGTATGGATTCTTACACTTATATGTTATGTAATATTGTATTTCGAATTATTAAAAAAGCTTTTGACATTATCTGACAGATTAAAAAGAAGAAATTAGGTTTCAAAAGAATCAGATTTTTAATATCTTTATATGCATTGCTAAATTTGTATAATACTAAATAATATAAACCATGTTAAAGAATATAATTATTGTTCTGTTTATTTTAGTCCTGATAATATCTTGTAAATCAGGAGGAGATAAATCAGGAATTCTGGAATTAGATGAATCTGAAATGCTGGAAGGAGATTTGGAAATTTCTAAAGAAACTATAAACGATATAATACAAAGTGTTTCATCTCCGGTTGAAATGGCAGCACTGGTAAAAGATCTGGGAGTAGAATATTCAAATAAATACCTTGCCCCTACTGATCACGCTGATGATTTATCAGACCGTTTTAGCCAGGCTTTGAGCTTAGGTATATATGCTTCTGATCTGGGTTATCTCAATATGTACAATAAAACCTCATCGGTAATAGAATACATTTCAGCAATTAAAACTCTGGCTGATGAAATTAGGGTGGGCCAGTTTTTTGACTTCACTGCCCTGAAAAGACTTGCCCAGAATTATCAGAACCTTGATTCACTGATGTACCTGTCATTACATAGCTTTAATGAAATGGATCAGTATTTGCGGGACAACGATAGAAGCGGGGAAAGTGCCCTGATTATAACCGGAGTCTGGATCGAAGGATTATACCTTGCCACTCAGGTTGCAAATGATTCACCAAACCATCCCGAGCTGGCTGAAAGAATAGGAGAGCAGAAAATAATCCTGGAAAAACTAATACTTATAATCGATAATTATAAAAAAAATAAACAGTTTGCGGGTTTGCTGGAAGATTTACGTAAAATCAATACCTGCTTTAAAGATATAGAAATAACCTATACTCCCGGCGTCCCCGAGCCAATCGAACAAGACGGCATGCTTATAATTATTCAAAATGAAGAAAGTATTGTTAAGATCTCAGATGATCAACTGAAAGACATTATAGCAGTTACCAAAGAAATCAGGGACAAGCTTATTAAAGTATAGTCCATATTGTCACCTTACAATTTATTGGTCTGACTAATAATCTAAATAATAAAAAACTAATTGTATTAAACAGTCAATAATCAAACAAAAATAAAATAATGAAAACCATTATAAAGACTATCTCAGTATTATTAATCTTTTTCAATACAACACTTTATTCACAGGATTTAACACAATTAGTAGCCCAGTGTGCAGCAAACTCCGGTAATGTAACATATTTAAAGGACTTTGCTGTAAAACTTGATGCAGGCACACCCGGAGGTGCTCCTCCTACAGCCAGGTTTGCAATGATTCTAAGTAAGAATGCCATGTATAGATTCTCAATATGCACAGCCCCCAATTCCGACGGCGATGCAGTACTTCAATTAATGGATATGAACAGATTGTTGGGCAGTACATTTATCCAGGCCACAGGCAAAGAATTCCCTTATTTCGATTTTAAATGCCAGAAAACAGGAGTATATCATGTCTTTATATCATTTAAAGAAGGGAAAGCAGGAGAAGCCGTAGGTATTCTATCCCTGGTGAAAAAATTTTAGCTTCAATCCTACATATTTGCCAGCCTTAAATATACAAGAACCCCAAAGAACATATCAAAAAGTATCCTGTTGAACCAGTTAGGCTTAACACTTACAAAGAAATGGGTAAAAAGAAAAGATATAGATAATGCTGCTATAATTATCATTTCATAGCCGGCTGAAGGTATAACAAAATAAATTGCAAGCGTAACAATAAAAAGCCATAAAAAGAACATAAAGTATTTTCTCGAATAAATCTTCTTTACCTGATACACACTTATCATATGTATACTACTTATTAATAGCATTATCAAATAATAAATTGCAAGAGGCAGATAGGGCAGGTTGAAGTTTATATCATATCTTTCATAGATAAAATAACTTTTATAGGTATCCAAAAGATTGTTAATATCCATATCCAGCAAATAATAACAGGAAAAAAGTATAATATAGGGAACCACTATCCCTATTATTGTAAAAACCCATTCGCGCCATATAAATGGTCTTAATATTATTAAGCCTATCCAGACTATGACTATAAAAAAAATTAAATTAAAATAAAACATACTCCCGATAGATATTAATAATGCTGCATCAAAATAGTTAAAGCAAATTTGTTCTTTCTTAAAAGTGCTAAAAATTTTAAAAACAGCCATTATCAGGAATATGCCACTAATTAATACCGGATTGAATCTTTGTAAAGGAATGAAACTGCTGCAGATAAATATATATAAAAAGGCAGGTAACTGGGTTCTGGTCTGAATGAAAAAGAACTGAACATTTAAACGGACTAATAAAAATCCTGATATCAGGAGTAAAATAAGTGATATTATTACTGTGGCCAGGGGATATGAATATTCAATGAACTGAAAGCTACTGTAAACAGGAGTGGGATAAAAATCAAAAACAAAAAGCGTATATTTATAATTTATCATCGAAGGCATCCAGAATGCCACTGCCAATAGCAGTATTAATATTATAATAAATTGCTGCTTGCTGATAAATAATTTAAGAAACATATGAGGATAAAATATTCATGGTTGCCTTAAAGATGATTTTAAACACATTTAAAAAAGCTCCTCCAGTTTGTTTACCAGGTTGCTTTTAGGTACGGCACCAACCTGTTTATTCACAATTTCTCCATTCTTAAAGAAAAGAATCGTGGGTATGCTTCTTATACCATATTTAGCTGAAATCCCTGGATTACTATCTACATCAACCTTCCCTATAACAGCTTTTTCCTTATATTCCTTTGCCATTTCACTAACTATTGGACCAACCAGGCGGCATGGGCCACACCATTCAGCCCAGAAATCAATCATTACAGGTTTTTGCGACTTTAACACAATTTCGTCAAAATTAGAATCATTTAACTCTATAGTCATAGCTTACATTTTTAATATTATGTTTATAAATTAATTTACCTTATAGTCAATTTCAGGAATGTTTTCAAGATATGAAATAAACTGATTGGATGGATAAATAGTATAATTCCTTGAAAACATCTCGACACTTATACTTTCTTTATCATCATAAATTAAAAATTTTAAGTTTGTTTTTCCGTTTTTATTAATAATATGACTTTTAATATCGTTCAGTAACTTTTCTGAAAGAACATCAACAGGTATCCTTATTAATATGCTTTTAATAAGTTCCTCCCGTGCATTATTAAGTATTAAAATACTTTTGATCTTAAACTCCAGCTCCCCGTTATTTTTCCAGGTATTCTTCTGAACATTACCTTTTATTAAAAGGGTATATCCTTCAAATAAATAGTTTCTGTAATTCTCATAATCAAATCCAAAAAGTGTTATTGAGTATGAATCCGAATAATCTTCAAGAGTAAATACCCCATATGGTTTCCCTGTTTTTGTCAGGGCATTCTTCACTCCGGTTACAATTCCCGAGACCGTAATTTCCCTGTCTTTCAGGTTATCAATATTCCTGAACTCAGAAAGTTTTGTGTTACAGAAGGTTTCAATTTCCAGTTTATAGTTGTCAAGAGGATGGGCAGAAAGATATATCCCTATTAATTCTTTTTCTTTATTAAGTCTGGTAAGGTTGGACCATTCTTCGCAGTCCGGAATTCGCGGCCTGGCTATCTCAATTTCTTCAATATCACCAAATAGTGTAGGTTCAGCACCAGACTCACTTTTAATCTTATTTCCATATCTTACCAGATGTTCAATAAAGCTAATATCATTAGCGTCGCATTCGAAGTACTGGCTTCTTTTGATATCTTTAAAACTGTCGAATCCCCCTGCCATAGCCAATGCTTCAATACTTCTTTTGTTGACAGTAGTAAGATTTACTCTTTCAACGAAATCAAAAATATCTTTAAATGGCCCCTTTTTGTTCCTTTCCTCAATAATATGCTGTACGGCAGACTCACCTATTCCTTTTATCGCTGCCATGCCAAAGCGGATATTACCATCCTTGTTTACTGTAAATCTGATATTGCTTTCATTTATGTCAGGAACAAGCACCTTCAGACCCATTCTTTTGCATTCATCCATAAATACGGTAATTTTCTTAATGTCATTAAGATTCCTGCTTAATACCGAAGCCATGAACTCAGCCGGATAATGAGCCTTTAAATAGGCAGTCTGGTAAGAAACATAGGCATAACAGGTAGAATGTGACTTATTAAAGGCATAATGCGCAAATGCTTCCCAGTCTTTCCATATTTTCCTGGCCTTATCTTCTTCATAGCCGTTATTTACACATCCCTCAATGAATTTCTCCTGCAATTCATCCATCATTGATTTTATCTTCTTTCCCATGGCTTTGCGTAGTGAATCAGCCATGCCTTTGGTAAATCCTGCCAGTTTTTGAGATAACAACATCACCTGTTCCTGGTATACCGTAATACCATATGTGTCTCTTAAATAATCTTCCATTTCGGGAAGATCGTATATGATTTTATCTTTACCGTGTTTTCTGCTGGTATAGTTTGGAATATATTCCATCGGACCCGGACGATAAAGAGCATTCATGGCAATCAAATCCTCAAATCTGTTCGGCCGGAGCGCCCGTAAATGCTTTTTCATTCCATCAGACTCAAACTGGAACAGTCCTGTTGTCTCTCCCTTACTGTAAAGCCCAAAAGTTTTTTTGTCATCCAGGGGAATATTCTCAATATCTATTTCATCACCTTTGGAATCCTTAATATTGTCGACAGTATCTTTAATAATTGAAAGAGTTTTAAGTCCCAGAAAATCCATTTTTAACATCCCCACGGACATAACATGCTTCCCGTCATATTGGGTGACAAATAAATCCGCATCTTTACTTATGCAAATGGGTATATGCTCTTCCAGGGCATTCTTGCCAATAATTATGCCACATGCATGGACGCCTGTCTGGCGCACTGATCCCTGAAGAACTTCTGCATATTTTAAAGTCCGTGCTATAAGTTCATTTGATGAATTCTTCTCCCTGACCAGCTCGGGAACCTCCTCATAAGCCCTCCGAAATGTAATCCCCGGACCTTCCGGGACTAATTTGGCGAGGCGATCTGCTTCAGACAATTCCAGCTTCAGCACCCTTGCAACATCACGAATTGCCATCCTGGGAGCCATTGTGCCAAAAGTAATGATATGTGCTACTTTTTCCCTTCCATATTTATTTACAATCCACTGCAAAACCTTTTCCCTTCCATCCTCATCAAAATCTATATCTATATCAGGCATTGAAATCCTGTCCGGATTTAAAAACCTCTCAAAAAGCAAATTATACCTAATAGGATCTATATCAGTTATTCTCAAACAAAGCCCGCGGCAGAACCTCTTCCCGGCCCCACGGATACGCCCATTTCACGTGCTGCTTTTATTACGTCCCATATAATCAGAAAATATCCCGGATATCCCATTTTCTTTATTGTCGCTAACTCAAACTCAATACGTTCTTCCAGATCTTTTGAAATTTGCGGATACCTTCTTTTTGCTCCTTCCCAGGTAATTTTTATTAAAAATTCATCTGAATTCTTAACTCCTTC
>CAZOLY010000125.1:0-9727 GCA_964580815.1 uncultured Bacteroidales bacterium | reverse complement strand
TTGATTATTGCAATGATCATAATATGGCAATGGTGCTGACAGGAGTCAGACATTTCAAACATTAATATAAAGGCATGTTTTTATGCAGGCCCGGATATTTTATATTTTGGCCTGCTTAAAATTTTTATTTAAATTAATTACTTTATCTGCCTGTTATATTATTTCATTAATAAAATAAATTAACTTTAACACAGATTTTAATAATAGTGCTATAATATGGGTCTGTTTTCTTTTTTAACACAGGAGCTGGCTATAGATTTAGGTACAGCAAACACCATTATAATACATAATGATAAGGTTGTTGTTGACCAGCCATCAATTGTTGCCATCGATAATAACAGTGGAAAACTAATTGCTATTGGTGAAGTGGCGAGACAAATGCATGGCAAAACTCATGAAAATATTAAAACTATTCGCCCCTTACGGGACGGGGTAATAGCTGATTTTAATGCAGCAGAGCTTATGATCAGGGGCATGATTAAGATGATAAATCCGAAGAACAGGTTTTTTACTCCTTCACTTCGGATGGTAGTATGTATACCGTCGGGAAGCACGGAAGTGGAAATTCGTGCCGTGCGTGACTCTTCTGAGCATGCCGGCGGCCGCGATGTTTATATGATTTATGAACCTATGGCTGCAGCCATAGGTATAGGGCTTGATGTTACCGCACCTGAAGGAAATATGGTGGTTGACATAGGCGGGGGAACAACAGAAATAGCAGTAATCGCACTGGGAGGCATAGTCTGCAACCAGTCAATAAGAATTGCAGGTGACGTATTTACTGCCGATATACAGGCTTATATGAGACACCAGCATAATATAAAGATAGGTGAAAGAACTGCAGAAGAGATAAAAATAAATGTTGGCTCTTCATTACCCGATATTGATAATCCGCCACCTGACTATAATGTCAGAGGGCCCAATTTAATGACGGCAATGCCTATAGAAATTCCTATTTCATACCAGGAAATTGCACACTGCCTTGATAAATCATTGTCAAAGGTTGAAACAGCAATTCTCTCTGTTCTTGAGCAAACGCCTCCTGAATTGTATGCTGATATTGTGGCAAAAGGTATTTATCTTGCAGGAGGAGGCTCTCTGTTACGGGGAATACCAAAAAGATTAACTGATAAAATAAATATTCCTTTTCATCTTGCTGAAGATACGATGCATGTTGTAGCCCGTGGTACAGGTATTGCCCTTAAGAATGTCGATAAATTTTCATTCCTTATGAGATAAAAGGAATATTAATATTCAGAATGAGGAACCTGCTAAAATTTATAGTAAGATACCATTTTACAATTCTTTTTATCATTCTTGAAATAATAGCTTTTATCCTGTTAATTCAATTTAATACATTCCATAAATCGAAATTTATAAACTTCACATATTCTGTCAAAGGAGGATTCTCAAGGGCAATTTTGAATGTCAAAGAATATTTGTCTCTCAGGGAAGAGAATAGAAAACTTATAGAGGAAAATAACAAATTGTATAATTTGCTGAAGAGCTCATACAGGATATCATCACTCGAATCTTTTAAAATGAATGATTCTGTTTATGAGCGTAGCTATGTATATATTGACGCCAAAGTAATTAATAATTCTACTAACAAACAGTATAATTATATTACTTTAAACCGGGGCAGAAATCACGGTATTGAACCCGACATGGCTGTACTGTCAAATGACGGGATAGTTGGCATTGTTAAAGATGTAACGGATAATTATTCGGCAGTTATCTCTTTGTTAAACCGCTACTTTAAGGTTAATGCAAAGATCAAGAGAAATGGTTACTTCGGACCGCTGTCGTGGACAGGCAAGGGGCATTCAAAGGCAATCCTTACAGACATTCCGCATCATGTTGAAATATTGATTGGAGATACAATAGTGACAAGCGGCTACTCAGCAATATTTCCCGAAAATTATATGATAGGGATAACCTCCGATTATAAACTCAAGGGAGGCAATTATTATGAGATAACTGTCGACCTGGCAACGGATTTCAAGAATCTTAGGAATGTCCAGGTAGTCAAAAATCTATTCAGTAAAGAGCAAATGGATTTAGAAAAATCTGCCGAAGGTGATTAATTTATTACCAAGAAATATAGCCCGTTTTATAATACTGATAACTGTCCAGTTGCTGGTATTTAACAGCATTCAGTTTTCAGGATATATCAATCCTTATATATATGTATTGTTTATCCTTTTACTCCCTTTTGAAACCCCAAAATGGCTGCTCCTCACCACGGCCTTTTTGTTGGGCTTTATTATGGATATATTTTCAGATACACCGGGAATGCACACCGCCGCAACAGTTTTTATGGCATTCCTGAGGCCTTATGTTTTAAGTCTTATTTCGCCGCGTGAAGGGTATGAATCGGGGACATTCCCCAGCGTTTTTTATTACGGCGTTAACTGGTTTACCAGGTATGCACTTATTCTAATCTTTGCTCATCATTTTGTATTATTTTATATTGAAATTTTCAGGTTTGGAAATTTCTTCAGTACCTTTTTCAGAGTCATCCTTAGTACAGTGATGTCTTTAATATTTATTGTTTTAAGTCAGTTTTTTGTTTATCGACGTTAAACGATGGATCAGTTTGCAGTCAGAAAATATGTTATTAATGTTATTTTTATTGCTGTTGCATCAATATTTATTATAAGGCTTTTTTTTCTTCAGGTTATTAATACGTCTTATAAGTTATCAGCTGAGAATAATTCAAAGCGTATAGAAATTCAATATCCTGCCAGGGGACTTATATTCGACAGGAAGGGAGAATGGCTTGTTTATAATCAGCCTGCATATGATTTGATGATTGCTCCCTATGAATTAAAGAGTTTTGACAGTACTCAATTATGTAAAATATTAAACATAGATATCCAAAGATTAAGAGAAGGTATAAAAAAGTCATATAAACACAGGAGAGATCCCTTTATAAAACAGATAGCTCCTGAGACTTATGCATTATTCCAGGAAAAATTATATAAATTCCCGGGCTTCTACGTCAGGTCCAGAACATTAAGAAAGTACAAAAAAGAAATAGCTTCTCATGTCCTGGGGTATGTGGGAGAAGTGGATGAGGATATTATTGAAAAAAACAGTTATTACAGCCTCGGTGATTATATCGGGATAAGCGGAATAGAGCAATCATACGAACAATACATTCGTGGTAAAAAAGGACAGAAGGTATACCTTGTGGATGTGCACAGCCGCATTAAAGGCGAATACCAGGGTGGCAGGTTTGATAAGGATGCTGAGGTAGGGAGTAATATTGTATGTACTATAGATGCAAAATTGCAGGAATACGGGGAAAGACTTATGAAAAACTATTCGGGCAGCATAGTAGCCATAGAACCATCGACAGGTGAGGTGCTGGCATTGATCTCTTCCCCCTCCTATAATCCATCCCTGCTGGTTGGACGTCAGCGTTCATCAAACTATGTTAAACTGGAGAACGATACCCTTCAGCCCCTGTTTAACAGGGCATTAATGGCAAATTATCCTCCCGGCTCGACTTTTAAGCCAATGAACGCCATGATTGGTCTCCAGGAGGGCGTCATTACCTATGATACAAAGTTTTATTGTGATCTCGGATATTATGCAGGGGGAATTCATGTAGGATGTCATAATCATCCTTCGCCGCTGAATTTGCCCCAGTCCATACAGCATTCATGTAATGCATATTTCTGTAATGTTTACAGGAGGATCCTTGAAGATAAGAAGTACAACAGTGTGGCCGATGCATATAATAACTGGCGTAAACACGTTATGTCTTTTGGCTTCGGACATACGCTGAACTCAGATTTCTCCAATGAGCTCCGGGGATTTTTACCTCCAAGCTCATATTTTGACAGGTACTATGGTGAAGGTGGATGGAAAGCACTGACCGTAATATCCCTGGCAATAGGCCAGGGTGAAGTGCTTATTACACCCCTTCAGCTGGCAAACATGTCGGCAACGATTGCCAACAGGGGGTATTATTATATTCCCCATATAGTGAAAAAGATAGAGGGCATTGACACAATAGACAGCCGTTTCACTGAAAGGCACTATTGCAGCATTGACTCGGCCAACGTCGAGATAATTGTAGAGGGGATGGAACAGGCTGTTAATGGCGGTCCGGGCAGCACAGCACGTATTGCAAAATTGCAGGATATTATTGTCTGCGGCAAGACAGGAACAGCAGAAAATCCACAAGGGGAGGATCATTCAGTCTTCACTGCTTTTGCGCCCAAGGATGACCCTAAAATTGCAATAGCCGTCTATGTTGAACACGGGAAATGGGGAGCAAGCTATGCAGCACCCATTGCAAGCCTCATGATTGAGAAATACCTTACTGATACCATATCCTTAAACAGGAAATGGATTGAACAGCGAATGTTAAATCAAAGTCTGCTCGGTAAAAATTGACACGCAGGGTTAACATATTTGATAGTATTGACTGGATAACAATATCTTTATACCTGATACTCGTTATATTCGGGTGGATGAATATCTTTGCCGTTAACTACAATGAAAAATATAAAACAATATTTGACCTTAACCAGGAGTATGGCAAGCAGATAATCTGGATTTTATTGTCATTTCTGTCTGTTTCTGTCTTATTTATTATTGATTATAAATTCTACCGTTTCTTCGCATATGCCATATATGGAGGAGTAATATTTTTGTTGATAATTGTACTTATTTTCGGCACCCTGACACACGGGTCAAAGTCATGGCTTAACTTATTCGGACTTAATTTCCAGCCGTCGGAATTTGCAAAAATTGCTGCTGCCCTTGCCATAGCAAGGTATTTGAGCACGTATAATGTGAAGATTAATAGCTTTAAATCAATTTTCATGCTTTTGGCTTTTATTATAGTGCCGGCGATATTAATCTTTTTGCAACCTGACTGGGGCACATCAATTATTTTTTGTTTTTTCTTTGTCGTCTTTTTTCGTGAGGGACTGCCCGGGTGGGTTCTTATCCTGGGAGCAGTTGTGGTTGCCCTGTTTATTGCATCCTTAATAATTCCTAAACTTTTTATTGTAATCGGACTAATAACACTGGCCCAGGTGGTTTATATGGCTGTAAATAAGAGAATTAAACATAATATAATTACTGTTGTATTGCTGTTGGGTATCTATTTTATAATTAAATTTCTTTCTATATATTTTAATTACGGGTTGAGTGAATATTTGATTTTACTTGCTTCCCTGGTATTATCATCATTAATAAGTTTAATCCTTGCACTCAGATATAAAATCAGGAATGTAATTTTTATATTGCTTATGCTTTTCAGCTGCATTGCTTTTACATATTCGGTGGATTACGTTTTTCATAATGTACTTAAACCTCATCAGCAAAAACGGGTAAATATTTTGCTGGGTAAGGAAATTGATCCGCGGGGATATGGATATAATGTCAACCAGTCAAAAATAGCTATCGGCTCGGGAGGATTTAAAGGCATGGGGTTTCTTAAAGGCACCCAGACAAAACTGGACTTTGTGCCTGAGCAGAGTACTGATTTTATATTTTGCACGGTGGGAGAAGAATGGGGATTTATCGGGACAACAATAGTGATTATTTTATTCGCTCTCCTTTTATTAAGAATAATAATCCTGTCCGAAAGACAGAGATCACCATTCAGCAGAATATACGGCTACGGTGTTGCGTCAATAATTTTTGCACATTTTGCAATAAATATTGCCATGACCATAGGTTTATCACCGGTCATTGGCATACCACTGCCATTTCTGAGTTATGGCGGTTCTTCAATACTTGCATTCTCAATCATGCTATTTATCCTTATAAGGCTTGATGCTTCGAGGATGGCATATCTAAGATAATATCGTACTTGCCGGTGATATACCTTGTTAACTCAGGAAAATAATTCAGAAAATCACATTCCAGTTCCCGGTAATCGCTTTTAAGTATATTAATGGCATAGGATGTTTCATCAGGCAAGGTTGTTATGCTCGACATTCTTTTCAGTACCTTCTCAATACCACCTACATATTGATAATATTTGATCCAGTTATTATCGATAAACGAAGGGACAAACTGTTTTACTTTTTCGGGAAGGATCTCAAAGTATTTATTAAGTATTTTATGAAGGTTTTCAGTAAAATCTTTAAGCGGTAATGAAGAAAACTTATCCCAGTTTTTGGCCAGGAAATGGTCGTAAAAGATATCAATGATTATACCTGCATATTTTCCATATTTATTTTGCAGAAGCGACTTGCTTTTTCTGACAATCTTATTTCTATCAGTAAATACATCTATGTCCCTGTGCAGGAGAATACCTTTTTTTATTGAGTCTGAATATTTCCTGAAATTTATCCCTTTAACATAGTCACCTATAAAATTGCCAATAACAATTTCTTCATTATCACCTGAAAGAAACACATGTGCCAGATAGTTCATTTATCAATTTATCCTTTACTTTTCTTATTGTTTTCCCAGCAGTGCGAACATATTTTTTTTGTACTCCTCTACGCCGGGCTGGTTGAACGGATTTATTTCAAGCAGGTAGCCGCTTGTTCCGCAGGCTATCTCGAAGAAGTACATTAACTGGCCCAGGTAATATTCATTGAGCTCGGGAAGTTCGATATGGATATTGGGGACGCCCCCGTCAACATGTGCTTTTATTGTTCCTTTCTCTGCCATCTTGTTTACCTCGTCAATGCGTCTGCCGGCGAGATAGTTCAGGTTGTCCGCATTTGTCTTTTCTGCAGGGATGGCCAGCTTACGTTTTGTTCTCTTGACAGATATTACGGTTTCAAAGATGCTTCTTTCCCCCTCCTGGATATATTGTCCCATTGAGTGAAGGTCGGTAGTAAAATCGACGCTTGTGGGATATATCCCTTTACCTACCTTACCTTCGCTTTCAGCATACAGTTGTTTCCACCATTCGGCCAGGTAGTGAAGCCTGTTCTCAAAGTTCGCCAGTATCTCAATTTTTTTGTTTATCCTGTTGAGACTGTACCTTGCAGCAGCATATATTGCTGCAGGATTTTCCTCAAACGGGATATCCGGACCTGTAAGCTTCTGCATGTCTCTTGCGCCCCTGATGAATGACCGGATATCAAATCCGGCAATAGCAAGAGGGACAAGCCCCACATTTGTAAATACGGAATACCTTCCCCCTATGTCAGGCGGAATAGCAAATGATTTGCCTATTGTTTTGCCAACCATTGCCCTGAGTGTTCCTTTTACAGGATCGGTAATGGCAATTATTAAATCTTTTGCTTTTGCTTCGCCTGCATGTTTTATTAAATGCTCCCTCAGTATCCTGAATCCGATTGCCGGTTCCAGGGTAGTACCTGATTTTGAGATTACTGCAAGGGCATATCTTTTGTTATCAAGGATCTCCAGTAATTCCGACAGGTAGTCTTCTCCTATATTATGACCTGCAAATAAAAGCAAGGGGTAATTGTGTAATTTTCCGAGCTGTATGAAATTATTCGATAACGCGTCATATACCGCTTTTGTCCCCAGGTAGGAACCACCTATGCCAATAACTACAAAGAACTCGACATTATTCCTTATTATGTCGGCAGTCACTGTGTCTATTTCCCTTATATCTTCTTCACTTATCAGGGAAGGTAATTTTACCCAGCCCAGGAAATCGTTTCCCATACCTGTTCTGTCATATAAGGATTTAATTATGCCCAGTGCTTTATCTTTAAGCTCAAAAATCGAATCCTTTGGAATAAATTTGAAAACATTGTCAATACTTAATTTCAGGCTTTCCATCTTTTTAGTATTATTATTTCAGTTTATTAGTAAGCAATTGTATTTCAATGGCAGGGGCTATTTTTTCATACAGTATATTATAAGCGGCCTTTATTATCGGCATTTTTACATTAAACTTTTTGTTTATTTCCGTTATACAGCTTGTTGCATGGTACCCCTCGGCAATCATACCCAGCTCCAGCTGTGCTGACTTGACCGTATAACCTTTTCCAATCATTGTGCCGAATGTCCGGTTCCTGCTGAACTGTGAGTATGCTGTTACTATCAGGTCTCCAAGATAGGGGGAACTGAAGACCTTGCGTTTACTTTTGTATGTTTTATCCAGGAACCGCTTGATTTCCTGTATCGCATTTGAAACAAGAACTGCCTGGAAGTTATCTCCATAACCCAGTCCGTGGCATATTCCTGCAGCAATGGCTATAATATTTTTAAGCACTGCCGCATATTCGGTGCCATATATATCTTTTGATGTTTTGATCTTTACATAGTGGCAGGACAGCTTGTCTATAATAACTTCGGCGCTGGCACGGTTTGTACAGGCAATAGTAAGGTATGACAATCTTTCCATGGCTATTTCTTCAGCATGGCAGGGCCCTGAAATTATCCCCATGTTCTTATAGGGCACATTATACTGCCGGTTAAAAAATTCCGATATTGTCAGATTATCCCCCGGTATTATCCCTTTAATGGCGGAGACAATAAACTTGTTATTAAAGCCTTCCTTATAATCTGACAGGGATTCCTTGAGAAAAGGTGAGGGAATGGCAAATATTAGTATGTCGGACTGGCTGATTGATTCGGAGATATTATTGAAGAATTTTATTTTCCTGACATCTATCTCCACTGAACTCAGGTATTTGGGATTATGGTGATGTTTCTTAATAAAATCTATGTTTTCCTGGTCTCTGACATACCAGTTCAGTTCATTAATATTATGCAGAAGCAGCTTTACTATTGCTGTCCCCCAGCTTCCCCCGCCCAATACGGCAATTTTTGATGAGTTGTTCATTAAATCGGTTTACTGATAACTTACAAAAATAGCATTTACAAATAAGAATCTGAAACTTGCAGTGTATAATAAAATAAAAAAGCCTTTGCATATCGCAAAGGCTTTATAAAATGATATAATAATTTAATTATACTGTCCAGCTTCCGCTCATATAAACTTCACCACTCATATACCATACCCAGCTGCCATTGCCTTCGGAATCCCACTCATAGTGGTAATGCCAGTAATCACCCAAATAATAATAATCGAGTGTACCTGAACCATTGGGATTTGAAACAAGCTCATATTTTAAATAATATGAATATTCAGGATCTGAAGATTCGTAAACAAATGTATAATTTATTACACCGCTGGAATTTTTATTCCAGGTAATTATCCAGAACAAATCATCGCAATTATCAGAATACTCTTCATCATAAACACATACCCATGCAAAATTGTATTTTACTTCACCCTGGGTTCCGTCTTTCAGCTCCCATGCATCAACATAATCGTACATAGGCCCGTCATTATACTGGACATCCATTGTCCATGTATATTTGGTGGATGTTTCCTCATAGGTCCAGTAAAAAGTTACTGAGTGGGATGCATCTATAGGATATGTCCATTTCCATGTACCTTCGCTGTTTGTAGATTTACTGCTAACTTTAGTTGCATTGCTGGGTGGTGTAAAATTGCTGTAAAAGCCTGACCAGTCAGCCGCAGATTCAATATCGCTGACACATTGCTGCGCATTTTCATCAGTGGAATTTAGCATAGCATCGGGTATCCTGTCGATTATTTCTTCATCGTTAAAGCTTAAGGACTGAAATGTAGGAGGTGCTGTTTCTTCATCCTTTTTACACGTTGAGACAAACGCTATCAGGACAATTAGCAGGAGTGGCAAAAAATATTTATTGAACTTTTTCATAATTATAACTGTTTAGTGATTATTGTTAATGTTAATGAAGTATAAAGTTAGTAATAATTTGCTTATCA
>CAZOLY010000124.1:0-9829 GCA_964580815.1 uncultured Bacteroidales bacterium | reverse complement strand
TCTCGTTAATCACTATCATCGGAGCTTCAGGGTTGCCGCTATTATAAAGTCCCATGTCAGTCCCGTTGATCCCCATTCCCTTGCCGGGCGAACCGGGATTAAGAAAATAATAATCGTCAAAATCAGGAACACCTGTAATACAATACATACTACTGTCATAGTCATCATCGTTGGTCATGCTGAATGAAATATCTATAGCCCCTTCTTTGGGCTTACCCGTACTTATGATATAATTATAAATATTATCACCATTATTATAAAGAACAGTGTTTGTAACTTTCATATTTCCCTCGTATTGCTGGTTGTATTCATCCCCCACCCTCAGTCCCACATTGTTGCCGACGACCACGCAATGATCGACGTAAACCTGGGTTGCAGCCGCCGACCATCCCAGTTCTATACCCTGGTTACAGTCCGTAATAACGGTATTTGTAATTTTTATCGTGTCATTCTCAGATACTGCCACTCCCTCATGCATGCAATCTGTAATAAAACAGTTATTAACATGAAGCCTTGATTCATGGTGGTCCACTCCGTCGTCTTTGGTTGTAATAAAATAGCAATTGTCAATAACCGAAAATTCGTCCGAGTAAGGATAAACGTAATCGATATGGAACCCGTCGTTATCTTCATCCTGGATATAAATATGATCATCATTGGGCAGATTCATATAATATGAATTACGTATATCGAGCAGACAATAATGAAATTCACCACCGTGAAAGGCAAAAGATGTCACACAATTGTTAATGTTAATACGGCTCTGAATGCCTCCCATTGCTTTCCCCGAAGTGTAAAGAATATAACAGTTATCAATGTCAAGCCTGCTATTCTCGTAGGCAAATAATGATGACTGCCTCCCTGTATGTCCCCATCCCTTGCTGTCATCTCCTCCCCCGTTAACTAAGAAACAGTAGACGAATGACGAGTAATCCGAACGTATTTCAATTCCGCCCCACGCATTTTCCTGCACCGCGGAAGTAAAAATAACGGGTGCTTCAGGTGTGCCCAGGACTTCAATTTTTCCGTAGACAATAATGTTCTTCTTATTTTCGATAACTACCCATGTCCCCGGATATACGGACAATTTTGTGCCGGCAGGAACTACCAGGTTATTTGTTATTTTTCTCACTGCATCGCCGTCCCATATGATGTCTCCTGCAGGGAGGCTGCCCGAGTATTCGATAACAGGAAAATCACTTCTTACCTCAACCGGACTCAAGGTATCACTTAATATGGAACCGTTAAAATATAATATCGTATCGGACTCACCAACATCTTCCAGCAGTACTGTACCTGTTCCGTACTTGATTTTTAGAATATCGCTGAAAGTCCGGCCGGGTGCAGATACAGTCAGCTCATCGTGCATAAGGGTATTAAGGTTCCAGTTTGTGCCCCGTGCCCTTGCAACAACAGGTAAATACTGGCCCGCAGGAACCTTATGTGCGGTTATGATCTCAAGATTATTAGCACCTGTCTTTTCGAATCTTGCCTTTAGGCTGTTTGTTTCATTGATATAAATCTTAATATCCGGTTTGCAAGGCAGTGACTGGTCGTCCCACCCGGCAAACCTGTATCCTTCTTCCGGGATGGCCGTTATTTCAACAGGCACTTCAGGAAAGTAGAGTCCCTTCCACGGATAGTTATTAAGCTCAATACTGTTTACTTTTATTTTACCCCCTTGTTCGCAATCAGCAAACAGGGTATCGGGATCAGATAATTCAAACCATTCTTTCATCTGCTCCCTCACTACCGAAGGCCTGTTATCTATAAAGTTTCTTATTGAGTCTATATTATCCTGCCATGACGCAATATCTGCGCCCCACCTTTCACATTCACGTGGTATTTCATCATACACAATAAGAACAAGTGAATCCAGGATCCTGTGAACTGCTGAAGGCTGAAAAATAGTATTCATCAAATCACAGCACCTGTTAACGAAGTAATGCCTGTAATTTTCATTCTCAAGCAACTTCTTGTTTATTATATCTATCCAGTATTCACTTGCCGGATGGTCATAATAATAAAACCCGTTCCAGTCCGGTTCCACAAAAGCGCGGTCCATGTCCCACACTGTCCACTTCCATTTGCTTCCTTCTATGTTTTCCCTGTAGACAAAGCTGCCATAAGTCCAGCTTCGGTAGCTCGTAAAATGTGATAATACCTGGAGGGTAGTAAAATTGTCAATATCAATATACTGCGCAGCTTTACTGAAATTCTCTTCAGAAACAAGACTGTTATTTTCAAAAAAATCCAGCAACTTCTTCCAGTATTTGTCACTTCCGTAATAAAGTTCCCAGGTGGTCCATCTTAGCCGTATAATGTCGAAATCGCTGTATCCTGTATAATCCTCAAAAAAATGCTCATTAATATCTTCCCTTACATTATAGAGGCCCCAGTAGTCCGAGTTAAGATAAAGGGCAGCAAAGTTGCCATGTGAACTTATTCTGTTCAGCCGTGCCCATATCTTACTGCACAGCGGATCTCTAAGCAGTGTACCTCCCTCGTTTAACAAATCATCGTCATACCCCGGCCTGAGGACAATATTCCTGAATGAATCCACATCGGTATCATCAAACAGTTTATATTTCAGGGGTTCTGTGCCAAAGCCGTCCCTGAAGAACAACCGGAATGCTTTTTTGGCCATAAGCCTGCCCGTGTTGCCCTGTATCCTGATGCCACAACTGACATCAAAAGTCAAAGCATTATCTTTAAAGTACTCAAGGTCAATCTTCCTTTCCCATGCCCGCCCTTCTTTGGTGGGATTGCTGTATATTCCCCTTTCCGCACCAAAAAGGTTGTCGGGGTCAGTAATTACAGATATTACGGGGATATTATGCTGGTTGTTGATGAAATATGTTCCTGAAGCAGGAAAGCTAGCCTTATCAGTTTGCAGAACCTGTGCTTTTAATATCGTATCCCTGCTGACGATAAGCGGCGCACTGTATAATAATGATGCTTCAGTAAGATCCGAACCATCAAAGGAATAATAAATCTTGTCATTAATATCAAGGGACGAGATTTCAATGTCACAATTATCATTATAGAAACCCGATGCTAAATTAAATACAGGGGGCTGCACAACCATGGGATAACTAACTGTATTTGATTTTATTGGTGAAGGCTTGAACATAAAGCCGCAATTATCAGTCCCGTCGGGATAGCGTCCGAACGATATGCCGGAATACTGGTCATCAAAACTGATATCATCAATAACAGTTGTCCCGTTTGAGTGTACAATGAAAATAACTTCTCCTTCCGGGGAAATCTTAAAATTAGTGTGCAGAGGCCCCTGCCAGGGTTGTGCATCTGCCCATATAATAATAAAACCTCCTGCCGGCACAGTTGTTTTATCAGGGACACTGTAAGGAACTCTCCATTTATACATGTCACCAGGATTATCCGACAAATAATAACCTGCAATATCTATATCCTGGCCTCCGGCATTATATATTTCTATCCAGTCGTCATATTCTCCCTCTTCATCATGACCTGAAAGAACATTTGAAGCTAATATCTCATTGATCTTTATATTCTGCTGGGCTGACAGGAAATAAATAACACTGAAAAATGTAACGAATGAAACAAGAACCCTCTTCATTGTAAATTGGAATTAGTGAAATCAAAATTACATATCACTGAACTTTGTAGCACCCGACAAAGCGTCAAGGTTGACATTTTTATCAAATGATGCATTCAGCGGATCGCTGGTTGCCGTCTCCAGCAATTTATTCCTGTTTATTGTAACCGCTGACTTAATAAGTTCAGGAACATTATAATTGTTGACAAACGAATAATAAAACCGGGGATCTTTCTGGGGAAGCAGGAAAGGCTTGTGCGGCTTCCCGTACGTGTCAAAGTAACTGATATAGGGCCTTGCACATAATCCGTTCGACCTCTTGCTGCTGAATACAAACCACCTGCCGTTACTGGACCACGAATGATAGCTATCTACATACTCGCTGTTATAGGGATAGGGATAATATTCCCCTGTTTCCAGGTCCAAAATATATAAATCGCTGGAAATATTGTATATAGTGAAATATCCGTGACTGGCAAGGCAAAATATCAGGTATTTTCCGTCGGGCGATATCCTTGGAAAGGATATGCTTTTGCCCAGTTTCGAGGATAATAAAACGGTGTCAACTTCTCCCCACTGGTTATTTTCCGTATTATAGGGGATCCTTAACAGATCGTATTTGACCTCATCAAACCGTATGGTATCATTTATTTCCGGGGCACTGCAATAATATAAAAATCTGCCGTCAGGCGACCATGTTGGCAATGTCTCCCTCCTTTTTGTAGAAACTTTGGGTGAGGTGGTTACAGTGTTTGTTTTAATATCATAGATTATCAGGTCAGAAGCCCTGTCATAAACCTCATTCCGTTTTTCAACAGCATGGAACCATTGCCTTACCATGTTAACGGAAAAAGCAATATGCTGTCCGTCAGGATGCCACGACGGATATACGCCTGCAGACATTGTATATGGCGTTTTCAGATTTACCTTAAACAGTGAATCGCCTGCTGAAACAATTGTTCCCGAGTATTTGTCACGCATATGAAACATAATCTTGCCGGGGTCATTGTTACAGAATGAATGGCAGTTCATGCAGTTACCTTTTGTGTTCCTGTTATGTAAAATTGGCCTTTCATTAAAAGATGTCAGGTCTCTCTGGAAGATCCCCATTTTCTCCCATAGTATATAGCCAACATTTATTAACCGGTAAGCCAGGTACGCGTCAATATCCTCATCGGCGACCTCTATAGTAAACTGTTTATATTTGGTCCATTTCCGATCTGCATCAAGCACGTAAACATCAATTTTTATTTCTCTTCCCTTGTTGGATAAAAGCAGCTTTCGCCACAGGTTTCTTTTAAACTTTATTACTGATGATTTTGAAATAATATTTATCGGTCTGGACTTCTCCGATGATATGTTAACATAATATCTCTTACCCTTTTCCTTAATGTCAAAATTCAAAGGAGCTATATTGGGAGGAATCACAACATCGCGGTAGTCAGGGAAAATTTCAGGATAATCATTGACCTCGGTATAATTTTTTATACCAGTATGGCTGCTGCACGAAAGTGCAACTATACCTACTGCCAGAACAACAATATTATAATATGCTGCTTTTCTCATTTTATGATAATCTTTTTTTTGGTTGTAACCGGACTTACATAATGGATATAGAACCAGTAGGTATTACCATATTTCTTTTCCAGTTCGCCTTTGGCACTGGCTCTGTCACCTTTGTACTTTTCCAGGATACTAAGGTAATCAGTGAAACTGTCAAGGGTTTTTCTGCTTAATTTGAGGTTTCCGAGTGTTTTTCCTCTTTTTTGAAGCTCATATGCATACAGGATTAATGCCTCTTCATATGATTCGGGTATATGACGATAACCGAAGTTTCCTGCATAACTTATGAACTTCATAAATGATGCCAGATCATTATTAAGTAAGAAATATGCCATCAGATATTCAAAAGCCATCTTATTGTATTTATTATCCCCGAGCAAACTTATCAAATCGCGATATGGCAGCTGCCTGTTAACAACAAAATCATTCACAGGCATGATGCTTCTTTTCTCTTTAACTATCTTGTCAATGTCCGGCATATCTTCATTATTAATGTACCGTTCATATTCGTCCGCCTTTTTTCTGAAGAACATATATTTCCTCAATGAATTAATATATAATTGAGCTGATTTATAATTATTATCAATAATGTTGGAAATAATAAGCTGTTCAAGTATTTGAGGTGAATCCTCATTCTGTGAATACGCTTCATTGCCCCAGTGAACCGCGTCGTTAATATGTCCCAAATCCATATAAAGCTCAGTTATGGGCAGCAATACCCCCGGAATCAGATACCTGCTTAAAAACAAGCCGTCCACACCCCACACCTGGGGATAATCAAACATTGATTCGCTCAACCTTCCGGTGTGATATAAGGCGCGGTTTGTATGAAACTGGATTAACCTGTCTTCCGAAGGTTTTTGTTTTACAAGGTAAAGGAGTTTATCCCATTGCTTATTATAGGCATAATAATCTACCAGTATGTTATGCTTTTGTTCTTTTTGAAATTTGAAATGAACAACAACAATAAAAAGCAGAACAAGAAAAATATATTGAGCCCAAAGTACTGCCGGCATTTTTTCAGGCTGGCCTGCTATCGCTGTATCAAGCTCCGGAGCTGTTCCAACTACTATCATAACCAGCAAAACATATGGCAAATAAAAATATATACTATACAACAGGATATTGGCTTCATAATAATAATAAGGTGGTATTAACTTGAAATACGCATCCTTAAAACTGATAAAAAAGACAAGCCTGGATGCAAGGTAAGGTACAGCTAAAGCAACTACAACCACTGTAACAGCAAAAAAAACGGACCTGGCTCCTGTCTTTGACAGGATGTATATAAATGCTGAAAGTGAAAAAATAAGAAAGGCCAATCCTCCTGAAATATAGTAAGTCAGTCCGGAAAGAATAACAAATGAAATTATCCGGATAAAGGGGTTTTTGAACCTTTTCAAAATACTTGTAAAGACATAGAAAAACAGCAGCAGTATTAGTACGGTTAAAATAAGTACCAGGTGTAACGAATAATCCGTGAATAATCCTGCAATTAATATTCCCGGTAAATACATCAGAATATAATGCAGCGGGAATGGTTTATAGGAGCTGATTATCTTACCGGTGATAAAGACAACCAGGAAAGTAATTAAAGTGTAAACCAAAGCCCCCGCGACCGGATAAATATTAAACTGGAAAAGGAACAATGATAAACACTCAGCTATGCCACCGGGATATGCCAGGTATTCAAGCAGAGAATATTTATCAAAGGAAAAGCCAGACAGCTGATGGTGGTAGACCAGTTCAGGCTTAATAAAAAACAGGATATATAAAAAAAATATTAAAAAGAAAAATATTGAAAAGATATTTGAATACTTGCTTTTCATAATTCTTCAAATTAAAAAATTAAAGATACAAAATAAGCAATAATTGAGAAATTTAATCTAAACATGAATATTATTAAATTCCGCATTGGAAAGTTATTACTGATTTTAATTATTATTTTTGTAATGAAGACAGAGTATAGCAAACTAATAATAATACAAAAATGAAAAAGACCTTATTTTTAATTTTTTTAATGTTGATAATCGTTGTTTTTTCATATTCCCAATGTTACGAACTGGTATGGTCTGACGAGTTTAATGACACCACACTTAATGCGGACAACTGGAATATTGAAGTAAACGGTAATCCTGCCAACAACGAACTGGAATATTACACGGCAAGGCCTCAGAATGTAACAGTTGGCGATAGTGTTTTAACACTTACAGCCATAAAAGAAACGTATAATGGTAAGGCATACACCTCCGGGCGTATTAACAGTTCAAGAAAGTTTTCATTTCAGTATGGCAAGGTTGAAGCACGCATGAAACTCCCTTACGGACAAGGTATTTGGCCCGCATTCTGGATGCTCGGCAACTCAATAAGCAGTGTGGGCTGGCCAGATTGCGGAGAAATTGATATTATGGAAATGATTGGAGGCGGTGACGGCAGGGATAACAGAGTGTATAGCACTTTGCACTGGGGCCCGGTAACGGGAGGAAGCCATCCTAGTTATGGGAAATCATATACTTTATCATCGGGCATTTTTGCAGATGAATATCACACATTTACTACAGAATGGAATGCAACAACTTTAAAAACGTATTGCGATGACAATCTTTATTACACCATTGATCTTTCACCCGCCGGCTTAGATGCATTCAGGGCACCATTTTATATTATATTAAACCTGGCCGTAGGGGGCGATTGGCCTGGTAGTCCGAACACCTCGACTGTATTTCCACAGACATTAAAAGTTGATTATGTCAGGGTGTACCAGACCAAGGAAATGTTGGGTATTGAAGGAAATAATGAGATTTATGCAAATGATTCGGCTGTTACATACAGACTTCCCTGGGTTAGCGATTGGCAATATAACTGGAAATTACCCGAAAATGTTCAGGCTATCGGGGTATTAGATTCGAATATTATTAAACTCAATTGGGGTTGCACCGATGATACTATTAAGTGTGTAGTTACAGGGGGAAGTTGTCCTACGGACTCTTTCAGTTTGCCCGTAAAAATAAAGCAACCATCGATTTCCGGCCCTACATTTTATACCGATAATCAGGAAGGATTAGTTTTTTCTTTTCCACAACTGCATGCAACCGCATATAATTGGACAGTCCCTGCAGATGCGGTTATTACTTCAGGACAGGGTACCGATTCCATTACCGTAACCTGGGGTACAAATAAAGACAGTGTAAAGTTAGATATTTCAAATACCTGTGGAACTTCTCATTATTCAAAAATGATATGGCCTGAGGGAAAATATCCTTATCCTGATCCGGGTGTTTCACATGCACTTCCCGGAATAATAAATGCCGTTGAATATGATTATGGCGGGGAAGGATTAGCATATCACGATTCGGAAGCGGACAACCAGGGGGATAATTGGGGTGGTACGGGGCCCCGGTTGGATGAAGGTGTTGATACGGAATTCAATGACATGGGTAATCCTGATGTAGGCTGGATAGATGATGGTGAGTGGCTGGAATACACAATCAAGGCACCTGATACAGTTGTGTTTTTGGCAATCCGCGCAGCTACAAATAACACCAGTGGAGGCCCTTTTAATGTTTTGATAAATGATGAGGACAGGACCGGAGATATTACTGTCAGCAGTACCGGGGGCTGGGCAAACTTTACAAATCTGATGGTTGGTGAAGTTCACCTGTATCCGGCTGACACTATACTTAAACTTGATTTCGTCAATGGAGGATTTAATGTAAGCCAGATTATTTTCATGGAAAGGGAGTATGAATCACCTTCAACACCGGCAAATTTAATTGCTACATCAGTAAAATCTTCGACTGTTGATATAAGCTGGAGTGAAAGCACCGATAACGTTGGTGTAGCCGGTTACATAGTTTATGTTGATGGAGGGGAAAATCAAAGAGTTACTGCCACCACCGCAAAAATTAGTAATTTAAGTGACAGTACAACCTACCTGATTGAGGTTGCAGCATATGATGCTCAACAAAATATTTCAGGAAAAGCTGATTTATCAGTTACTACATTGTCCGCACCGGTTAATGTTAATGATTATTTATTAAAAGAATATACATTTTATCCTAACCCGGTAAGTACATATTTATATATAGAAAGTGAAGTGACAATTAAAAAAATAGTTGTTTCCAATTCAACGGGACAAACATTGTATGAGGAGAATATCGGTTCAAATAAATGCAAAATAGATATGGAATACTGCAGTAGCGGGCTTTATATCATTACTATAACCGATATTCATGGTATTTCAGCCAGGAAAAAAATTCTCAAATTCTAACTGGATATAAAAAAAATATAAGATATTATATTCTTGGATCTGACTCCTGCTAAAAATTTTCATAAAGACTTTTTTTTAAAATCAATTTTGTCATACTTTTACCCTTTTTTTAGTAGAGAAAAATGAACTCTTAAAATCGTGCCTTGAAAAATTAATTGAAGAACAGAAATATGACAAGGAAGAAATAACTAAAAATGCGGGTTTTTAGAAATAAAATGCAATAAATATAGATTTTTGCGTCAACTATATTATATATATATAACATATGAATAACTTTAGGATACTGTCGTATATTAAATAAAAAAAACATGATACGAGCTATTATACTTGTTCTGGCAGTCTGTCTGAATTTCCTGCCAACAAATTCACAGGATAAGCTTTCGCTGGATCTCGACGGTGCAATAAATTATGCGCTG
>CAZOLY010000123.1:0-9856 GCA_964580815.1 uncultured Bacteroidales bacterium | reverse complement strand
TCTTTTCAGTGTGGTTTTCCAGAAGTGCTTGCTAATTGGAGCCATAATCTCTTGCGGGCTGAGCTCAGAAACTACCCAGGCATTATCAGCCAGCTCATCCTCCAGCTGGTGCTTATGCCAGCCCGAATAGCCCAAAAAGAACCGTATCTGCTCCTTGCCAAGATTGCCTGATTCCATAAGTCTCTTCACTATCTCAAAATCACCGCCCCAGTAAATGTTCTCCAGCACTTTGACGCTACCCGGAATAATATCACCTAATGTATGAATATAATGTAATGTATTAGTATTTACAGGCCCCCCAAGAGAAATAAGGGCATCAGTCTTCGGAAAATCATTTATAACCTCACTGGCATTCAAATTAATTGGCTTATTAAGAACAAATCCCACAGAACCTTCTTCTGAATGCTCTGTTAATAAAATAATTGAGCGTTTAAAATAATTATCCTGCAGAAAGGGTTCGGAAATAAGTACTTTACCCTTTGCAGGCAATATTTCATTCTCCGGTTCAAAAAAGTTATATTCTAAACTCATCTTTGAATTTTTTATTTTCCTTCAAAAATTATTCCAATATACTCAACAATAAAGTAAAATTATAATAAAATATGTTAAAAAACCTTTTCATGATCTTTAATTTATTTGTGTACTTTGGCAAAAAAATTAATCTAATAATGATTTCGTCAATATAATGAACAGTGCAAAATCTCCAACACTCTTTCAGGCGTTGCTCCCTATTATTCTGTTAATTATACTTCTGTCCCTTAATGTTATAGTCTTTAAAGAAAACACCCTTCACGGGGCAAATCAGATAGTTCTATTGTTGTCCGCAGCTGTTGCAGGCCTAATTTCTATGCGGTTAAATGTAAACTGGGATAAATTATTAAATGCAATAAACAAGAGTATAAGTATAGCAATGCCCTCTGTTCTGATCTTATTAATTATCGGCTCTCTTGCAGGAACATGGCTTATCAGTGGTATTATTCCCGTTATGATTTACTATGGGTTACAGATTATTCATCCCAGTGTATTTCTGCTTACAGCCGTTGTTGTAAGCGGAATAGTATCTTTGATAACTGGCAGTTCATGGTCAACAATAGCAACCATAGGCATAGCTTTACTGGGAATAGGGAAAACTCTGGGAATTAACGAGGGACTGATCGCCGGTGCGATTATTTCCGGTGCATATTTTGGTGATAAAATGTCTCCTCTTTCGGATACCACCAATCTTGCCCCTGCGGTGGCGGGGAAGGACCTGTTCACACATGTAAAGTATATGACTATTACTACCGTACCTTCAATACTTTTGGCATTAATAATTTTCATGATAATAGGATTTACAAAGAGCTATTCTGCGGCTGAAACAAACATGGAAAGCGTTCTTATGGCAATTGACAGATCTTTTAATTTAAGCCCTTTTTTGCTTTTGGTGCCGGCGATATTGATATTTATAATTATTAAAAAAGTACCTGCTCTGCCCTCCCTTTTGATTGCTACATTACTGGGAGCAATAGCAGCCCTGATTTTTCAGCCTGAACTTATCAGGCAAATTGCCGGTGAAGGGACAGGCCAGTTAAAAGCTTCTTATATTGTCGTTATGAGAGCAATGTTTGGCGATATTCAAATTGACACGGGCCATAAAGCGATAAATGATCTTCTAACTTCGGAGGGGATGGCAGGTATGCTCTATACGGTGTGGCTCATAATATCAGCCATGGCCTTTGGCGGAGTGATGGAAGCCGGCGGACTCCTGAGAAGAATCACCATGGCAGTAATTTCATTTGCACATTCCACAGGTTCACTTATTGCCGCCACCTTAACAACCTGTATATTTTTTAATATAACAGCTTCTGATCAATACCTGTCGATAGTTGTCCCTGGCAGGATGTTTTCGCAAACATTCAGGGATAAAGGACTTAAACCTGAAGTATTAAGCAGAACACTGGAGGATGCGGGAACACTAACCTCGGTACTTGTACCGTGGAATACATGCGGAGCAACACAGGCCAAAGTGCTTAACGTACCTACATTAACCTATCTTCCGTTTTGCTTTTTCAACTTAATAAATCCCGTAATAGCTCTTATAATAGGTTATGCCAATTTTAAAATCCGGCGTATAAATGACACCGAGCCAGCTACCTTGATATCGGCTGTGCATAATCAATGACATTCCTCCCCGAGATTTCCTTATCACATAATATTATCAGTCGTTCCAGCACATTCCGGAATTCACGAATATTACCTGTCCAGTTAATCTTTTTCAGTTCATCAATAGCATCTTCCTTAATGCCGATTTTAGGGCGCCCATATTCATTACATATATGCTCATTAAAGAAATCAGCAAGCAGTGGTATATCATCCAGTCTTTCATTTAATGTAGGCACATTAATCAGGATTACACTTATGCGGTGATATAGATCTTCCCTGAATGTTCGTTTTTCAATCTCTTCCTTAAGATTCTTATTTGTTGCAGCAATAACTCTTACGTTCACGGTAATGTCCTTATCACTGCCTACTCTTGTAATTTTATTCTCCTGCAATACTCTCAGGACTTTTGCCTGGGCAGCAAGGCTCATATCACCAATCTCATCAAGAAAGATTGTCCCTCCGTCAGCCTGCTCAAATTTGCCTTTTCTTTGTTTATGGGCAGAGGTAAATGCTCCCTTTTCATGACCGAAAAGTTCACTCTCTATTAATTCTGAAGGAATAGCTGCACAATTAACTTCCACAAAAGGATGTGTTGACCTTTCACTTTTTTCATGTAGCCATCTGGCAACCAGCTCCTTGCCTGTCCCGTTATTACCTGTAATTAGTACCCTGGCATCTGTAGGAGCTACTTTTTCAATCATTTCCTTAACTTTTTTAATAGCTGGTGATTCACCGACTATTTCATAGGTTTTGCTAACCTTTCTTTTCAACACTTTAGCCTCTGTCACCAGATCTATTCTTTCTATGGCATTACGAACAGTAACAAGCAGCCTGTTCAGATCCAGAGGCTTTTCAATAAAGTCATATGCTCCCTTTTTAATCGCCTCAACTGCAGTATCTATATTTCCATGCCCTGATATCATAATAACCGGTATATCACGTGATTTTTCAAGTAATCTTTCCAGTACCTCAATACCATCCATCTCGGGCATTTTTATGTCACACAAGACAACGTCAAATTCGTTTTTCTCAAAAAATTCAATCCCCTCAGGACCATTTATTGCCAATTCGACCTTATGATTCTCATATTCGAATATTTCCTGCAGTGTATTCCTGATACTTTTTTCATCATCAATTATTAATATATTAGCCATAACTTAATTTTATTAGTGATATTCAGGTTTAATTCTTATCCGGATTTTGTACCGGTAGCACCATATAATTAATTAGTTTCTGTATCTGAGCCACTTCCAAATCTCTCTGTAATTAACCTTCTTCCCGTACATTAAGATCCCTGTTCTGTATATTTTAGCTGCAAACCAAATTGTAGCCAAAAAGGTAAGGACTAAAATAACCATTGAAGCAACAATCTCTATCAACGGGACGTCGAATGGTATCCGGGCCATCATAACTATAGGAGAAGTAAACGGAATTATGGAAAACCATACGGCTATCTTACCGCTTGGATTCATAAAAGCATTAATCATTACAAATATACCTATTATAAGAGGTATTGTAACCGGCAGCATGAATTGCTGTGTGTCAGTCTCGCTATCAACAACTGCACCAATAGCAGCAAATAATGCCCCATATAAAATATAACCACCCAGAAAATAAAAAATGAATATTCCAATCATAACAATAAAGTCTATCCCTTTTATCTTGTCCAGAATTCCTTCAAATTCGGAAATTTTATTATCCGTAATAAGTTCTTGCTGATCAGCAGGTCTGGCATCGATAATACTTTCAGGGACATATTGTTGTTTATTCTGCATATTGGTTTTAAATGCCAGAAACTCGTGTGTGACTGTCACAATAGTAAAAGTCAATACAATCCATGCAATAAATTGTGTCAGCCCCAGCAATCCGATACCAACTATTTTACCCATCATTAGCTGAAAAGGTTTTACTGATGATACGATTAGTTCAACTATTCTGTTTGTCTTTTCTTCAATCACCCCACGCATAACCTGGGCTCCAAAAAAGAAGATATAAAAATAAATTAAGAAACCTCCGGCATATCCAACTCCTCTTCTAAGATTCTTTAATCCTTGCTCTTCAAATTTTCCTTTTTCCAGTTTTATGGTCTTTAATTTTATATTTGTCTGAACAGAATTTAGTACCTCAACAGGTATATTTAACTTCCTTAATTTGATATTATGTATATACTTCTCAAGCGACTCCCTGATATACATTTCCATGCTTAAACCAGGCTCTTTCTTAGTATATAACTCGACCACTTCAGAATTTATTACATTGTGAGGGATGTACAGAATGCCAAAATATTTTGAATACTCGAGAGTAGATTTTAATACGTCCAGCGTAGTATACCCTATATATTCGAATTTCAGATTATCCCTATCTTTAAGAACATCAAAAAACTGCCTTAACGAGTCAGGCACAGGTGTATCCCTGTCACTATATTCCATAACCGCTATAACCTTTACTTCTTTATCTTCGACTGTGGCGAGCCATGCAGGAACAATCATAAAGGCTGCAAAAATAAACGGGCCAAGCAAAGTCATTATAATAAAGGCCCTTTTTCTTACCCTGGTCAGGTACTCGCGTTTAATAATGATCCCTGTTTTATTCATATAACAATAAAATGCTCTATTTATTTAAATCCTGAGCCTTCTCCACTACTTTAATAAAAATGTCATTCATGCCTGGCAACAATTCATTAAATGATGTGATATGTACTTCCGGTATTAATACAGATAGAAGTTCATTATCAGAAACTAACCTCTTTACTTTAATCCTTGCATAATTAATATTTTCTTTAGCAGTTTGATCTACTATCTCAAAATCTCCCGAAGCAAGATTTTTGAGTCCTGCCGGATCACCTATATAACCTATCTCAAAAGTATCTGACTTATAAGCATTTCTTATATCGCTTATTTTGCCTTCCAGTATAGTTTTTGCTTTGTTAATCAGGGTTATATTATCACATAGCTCTTCTACCGAAGCCATATCATGAGTTGAAAATATAATGGTAGCTCCCTTTTTCCTAAGGTTTAAGACCTCCTTTTTAAGCAGATTTGTATTTATGGGATCAAAGCCACTAAAAGGTTCGTCAAAAATTATTAACGCCGGTTCGTGTAAAATTGTAATGATAAACTGTATTTTTTGCTGCATACCTTTTGAAAGCTCTTCAATCTTTTTGTTCCACCATGTCTGAATTTCAAATTTCTCAAACCAGTACTTTAATTTTTTCAGTGCCTCCCTTTTCGATACCCCTTTCAATTGTGCAAGATAAAGTGCCTGTTCCCCGACTTTCATTTTCTTATATAAGCCTCTTTCCTCGGGCATATATCCAATTTGAAAAATATCATTTGTTTTTATTCTTCGGTTGCGATAAAATAATTCACCTTTGTCAGGAGCCAGTATTTGATTTATAATTCTTATCAAGGTGGTTTTTCCCGCCCCATTCGGCCCTAATAATCCGTATATACTGCCTTCGGGCACATTTATCGATACATCATCCAATGCAACGGTACTCCCAAAATGTTTCTGTATATTTTGTGCTCTGAAGATATCCATTTAATCAAAATAATTGCTTTTTTTTTCGAAATAGCTGGTATCTGTTTTTTTCGGATCAGGCTTAAAGTTTTCAGATTCACCGAGATTTTCCATAATTCTTTTTTCTTCGCGCGACAGTGATTTTGGTATCCATACGTTAATGCTAACAAGTAAATCACCTCGTCCGTAACTATTTACTTCCGGTAGTCCCTTCCCTCTTAGTCTCAGAATCTTGCCAGGTTGTGTGCCGGGATCGATTTTTATTTTGACTCTTCCATTAATGGTAGGTACCTCAACATGCGCTCCCAGGGAAGCCTGGCTAATGCTAATATACAGGTTATATAACAGATCGTTGCCATCACGAATCAGATCAGGATGATTTTCCTCTTCAATAAGCACTAACAAGTCTCCATTGATACCTCCCCTTCTGGCGGCATTGCCTTTGCCTGCTATAGTCATCTGCATACCTTCAGCTACGCCGGCAGGTATTTTTATACTTATCACTTCATTTGCATTTATAATACCTTCACCATGACAATTTGTACATTTTTGTGTTATTGATCTTCCTTCACCGTTGCATGAAGTACAGGTTTGTGTTGTCTGCATATGCCCCAGAAGTGTTTGTGTCACTCTCATAACATGTCCTGTCCCCCCGCATGTTGAACATGTTTGATAAGAATTTCTGTCCCTTGCTCCTGTCCCTTCACACACATTACACGTCACATATTTGTTAACCCTGATTTTTTTCTGAACCCCGTTTGCTATTTCTGCAAGATTAAGTTTCACTTTAACTCTCAGGTTTGTTCCCTTGCTTATTCTCCTGCCACTTCTTCTGCCACTTCCAAAGCCCCCGAAACCGCCAAAACCGAGATCACTAAATATATCTCCAAACTGGCTAAAAATATCTTCAATAGTCATATTAAATCCTCCCCCTGAAGCACCTCCCACCCCAGCATGCCCAAACTGATCATACCTCGCCCTCTTATCAGAGTCACGCAACACTTCATATGCTTCAGCCGCTTCCTTAAACCTTTCCTCAGCTTGTTTATCGCCCGGATTCTTGTCAGGATGATACTTTAGAGCTTGCTTTCTGTATGCCTTTTTTATTTCTTCCTGAGTAGCATTCCTTGGTACATCAAGAATCTCGTAGTAATCTCTTTTAGCCATTATCTATATTGTTTTCAGGCAAGATGTTTATTCACCAACCACAACCTTTGAATATCTTATTACCTTATCATTAAGGACATAGCCTTTCTCTATCACGTCAACTACTTTACCTTTTAAATCCTCCCTTCCTGCGGGTATTTTTGTGACCGCTTCATGATAATCTATGTCAAATTCCTTTTCAGTTGCATCTATCTCTCTAACTCCATACTGATTTAAAAATTCCTTAAATTTAATATATATTAAGTTTATCCCCTGTTTTACTGGCGTGATTTCGTTCGCATTATCAATATTCTGCAAGCCCCTTTCAAAATCATCCATAACCGGCAATATATTCTTTAAGATATCCTCTCCGGCCGATTTTGTCAGTTCAATCTTCTCTTTAAGTGTACGTTTTCTATAATTGTCAAATTCGGCAGACAATCTTAAATACTTATCTGTCAGTTCATTTATTTTTTCTTCATAAGATTTTATTTTATACTTTATATCATCTTTGCTGTGAGTTGTCCTTTTTTTCGTTGTCTTACCTGATGCAGCAGTTGATGTTTTATTAGCAGATGTCTTGCTTTTACCAGTTTTTACATCACTTTGGTCCCTTTCCTCTTTTTCTAGTATATATTTTTTTACCATAATAGACTTTTTTATAAATTAATTATTCATCTTTAACAGCTTACTTAGCTGACAAAATATTTGCCATTTTACCTATTCAGACAATTTGACAGCTTATTGAATTTTAATTGCAAAAATAACCAAAGAAATGTATTTTGAATTTAAGTATATATAAAAAAGGAATTTCAAATGGCTTTCAGGTTGATGAACCAGGGAAACGGAAATTCAGCGGAATTTAAAATGACGGCCTTTATTTAAGACGTTTAATTTATTCTAATGATATCGGCCCCGATATCATTCAACCGTTTATCAATATATTGATACCCCCTGTCAATTTGATCAATATTATGAATAGTGCTTGTTCCATCTGCTGAAAGAGCGGCAATTAACAGGGCAACACCTGCCCTGATATCCGGCGAAGTCATATTGGTTGCTCTTAGCTGAATCTGGTTATCCAGTCCAATTACCGTTGCGCGGTGAGGATCGCACAGAATAATCTGAGCACCCATATCAATTAACTTATCAACAAAGAACAATCTGCTCTCAAACATTTTCTGATGAATAAGTATGCTTCCTTTAGCCTGGGTTGAAACAACAAGAATGACACTTAATAAATCAGGTGTAAGTCCGGGCCACGGTGCATCATCTATAGTCATTATTGATCCGTCTATAAAAGTTTCTATCTTATAATGATCCTGCTGAGGTATAAAGATGTCGTCATCTGTTCTTTCGAACTTAATACCCAGTCTCCTGAATGCATCAGGAATGACTCCGAGGTCCTTATATGATACATTTTTTATTCGTATTTCACTTTTTGTCATGGCAGCCAGCCCAATAAAACTGCCCACTTCAATCATATCGGGCAAAATTGTATGTTCACATCCCCCCAGCTCAGAAACGCCTGTGATTGTTAGCAAATTTGAACCAATACCCATGATTTTTGCCCCCATGCTATTTAGCATTTTACATAACTGCTGAATATACGGTTCACATGCAGCATGATAAATAGTGGACTTGCCTTCAGACAATACAGCAGCCATAATAATATTTGCAGTGCCTGTTACCGAAGCTTCTTCAAGCAGCATATAGCATCCCTTCAGATTTTTTGCTTCTATTTTATAGAAGTCTTCCTTTGCGTTATAGTAAAACCTTGCCCCCAGCTTAATAAATCCATTTATATGCGTATCCACCCTCCTCCTTCCAATTTTATCCCCGCCGGGTTTTGGAATATATCCTTCCCCGAATCTTGCCAGCAGGGGGCCTATTAACATTAATGAACCCCGAAGGCTGGCACTTTTTTTAATGAACTCATCTGTTAAAAGGTAATTGACATCAATAGCCCTGGCACAAAAGGAATAATCGGAAGAATTTATCTTATTGACTTCAACGCCTAATCCTTTAACTAAATCGATTAGATTGTTTATATCAATTATATCAGGAATATTTTTAATTATTATTTTCCCGGAGGTCAGCAGGGTTGCACATATTACCTGTAATGCCTCGTTTTTTGAGCCCTGTGGACTTATCTCCCCTTTTAGTCTGTTTCCTCCTTTAATTTTAAAAGAACTCATTTATTTACTGAAGGCAAATAATAAATACTATTTTTTTCTTATAACTCTCTTTCTTTTGTTTTTCGAGAGTATTTCCCTGGAATCATTAAGCTTTATATCTTCACCAAGATTCAATTTGCCACCTGAAAGCTCTCCAAGATCCCTGATAATTTCCGTGTCGCTGACAACTTCTCTGTTCCATGTAAGGTAGGATTTCTTCATATGGTTGGCAATTATCTTAATCAGGAGTTCTTTTTCCTCACCTTCAGGATATTTTGAAGCTTCGTCAATAAGCATCTCAAGGGTCCTGCCATAATGCTTATATTTTATTTCGTTTGTTTTATATTCAACCTTTCTTGGCTTTTCATTAAAAACTTTGGACTCGGGCTTTTCATACGGAGAATCTATATCGAGTTTAAAATCTGACATAATAGAAAGATGATCCCACAACTTATGCTTAAAATCGCTGATATCCCGGAGGTGAGGATTCATGTTTCCCATAACTGAAATGACTGCATATGCCATCTTATTCCTCTCATCCCGATCCTCAATTGTCATCAAATATTCTACCATCTTTTGGATATTTCTACCATATTCCGGCAATTTTAACCTGTTTCTGTTCGTGTTATAATCGTAACTCATAGTATATTTTTTTACAAAACTAATGGAAATTTATTTATCTGTCAAAGATTGCATCCAATATATTTAATAATAAACACAAATCAAAATATTAGGCCCTGGCGTTGCACATTTTCAGTCTGGTTAATCTGCAATTACCCGATAATTTTAAGCCTGGCAAATTTTAGTAATAACTGTTTTTTCTGCCCTGAATCCTGAAAAAATACTATTGCTTTCCTGTTTGGTGCGGTTCC
>CAZOLY010000122.1:0-9862 GCA_964580815.1 uncultured Bacteroidales bacterium | reverse complement strand
GTGCTGAATGATTCTAAAATGCTGAATGCGGAATGCAGGGAAAAACTTAGAGACGAAATCATAAAGGTTGCTGTTTCATGGGCTGTAGAATATGTTGATAATAATATAATTGACAAACTTAATATCTTAAGGGCATCCATTCTGGCTATGCATAAAGCCATTGACAGCCTGTCCATACATCCCGAATACCTTATAATTGACGGTAACAGGTTTTTTAAGTATAAATCTATTGAACATAAGTGCATTGTTAAAGGTGATTCAAAGTACTTTTCAATAGCTGCCGCCTCTGTCCTGGCAAAAACATACAGGGATGATTACATGAAAAAAATTCATGGAGAATATGAAAAATACGGATGGGCGAAAAATAAGGGATATGCAACAAAACAGCATAGAGAAGCAATTAAAAATTACGGATTGACACCTTATCACAGAAAATCATTTCGGATATTAAATAGCCAATTAAACATAAAATTTTAAATTTGAAATCTTAAAAATATTTTATATGAGAAGATATACTGCATTAATCTGGACTTGCCTGCTTATTCTCTGTAACCTTTCAGCAAAAGAGGGGATGTGGCTATTACCTCTGCTGGAAAAATTGAATATGGCGGAAATGAATAATATGGGTTTAAAATTATCACCCGAAGATATTTATAGTATAAACAGCAGCAGCATAAAGGATGCAATTGTATATTATGATATAGGCTGTACCGGAGAAATAATTTCAGATAAGGGGCTCGTGCTTACAAATCACCATTGCGCTTATAGTTATATACAAAAACACAGTACTGTTGATAATGACCTGTTAGAAGACGGATTCTGGGCTCTCACAGAGGAAGAGGAGTTGCCCAATCCCGGTTTAACGGTTAAATGCCTGATAAGTATGGAAGATGTGAGTGAAAGAATAAACAGTGAGCTGAACGATACTATGGATGAAAACGTGAGAGACGATCTGATCTCAATGATTTCAGAACAAATTGAAGAAGAAGCGACAGAAGGTAATAACTATGAAGCTGAGGTAAAATCATTTTATGGCGGTAATAGCTTTTATCTTTTTGTCTATGAAATATTTAAAGATGTGCGTCTTGTAGGTGCACCCCCCTCTTCCATAGGAAAGTTCGGATATGACACGGACAACTGGATGTGGCCCCGCCATACAGGTGACTTTACACTTTTCAGGATTTATACGGACCCTGACGGTAACCCTGCAGAATATTCTGAAGATAATATTCCTTACAAACCGAGGCACTGCCTTCCTGTTTCATTGGGAGGGGTCAAATCCGGGGATTTTTCCATGGTGCTCGGCTACTCGGGTAATACACAGAGATACCTGACTTCATACGGAGTAAAGGAACTGCTCGAAGTTACACATCCCAACAGAATAAAAATCAGGGGACTGCGTCAGCAAATAATGATGGAAGATATGATGAAAAGTGAGAAAGTGCGTATTCAATATGCATCAAAATACTTCAGATCAAGTAACTATTGGAAATTCTCGATAGGTCAAAGCGAGGGTTTGAAGAGACTGAAAATTTATGACAAGAAAAAAGAACTTGAACATAATTTTACAGAGTGGCTGTCTCAAGATGATGAGAGACAAAAAAAATACGGAGATGCTCTTCCATTAATAATGGATGCCATTGAAAAAAGAAAAGCAATCCTTCATAACATTCAATATTTATACGAAGCATTCCTGAGTTCTTCCGAAGTACTGAGTTTTGCAAGTGATGCAAACTGGCTTTTTTCAGCTATGCCTGAAAATAATTATAATAAGGAGATCATTCATTCGCTGACCGAAGAACTCAAAGAGAAGGGTGAAGAACATTTTGCAGACTTTAATGCACCTACCGATTTCAAAATAACTGAGGCCATGCTAAAGCTATACAGTGAAAACGTTCCTGAAGAACAACATCCCGATTTCTATATGCTGATTCAGAAAAAATATAAAGGCAACTATGAGAAGTATACAAAAAATATGTTCAGCAAATCGATCTTTGCTGACAGTGAGAAATTTGCAAAATTTGTACAAAATCCATCTGTTAAAGTACTGGAAAAAGATCCCTCATTTGTCACTGCAAGATCTATATATGCAAAATTTAGCAGTGAACGCAGTAAGTTAAATGAGATCAATGTTGAACTGAATAAAGGGAGGAGATTATATATTGCAGGTCTCATGGATATGCAGGGAGATAAAATATTCTATCCTGATGCAAATTCCACAATGAGATTAACATACGGATCTGTGGGCGATTACTCACCTAAGGATGCCGTTCATTATGACTATTTTACAACATTAAAGGGTGTTATGGAAAAGGAAGACCCCGACAACTGGGAGTTTGTTTTGCCTCACAGACTCAAAGAACTTTATGAAAGAAAAGATTATAGCAGGTATGCAGATAATGATGTGATGAATGTTTGCTTTATAACAGATAATGATATTACTGGGGGAAACTCCGGGAGTCCTGTGCTTAACGATGAGGGCAAGCTTATAGGTCTTGCATTTGATGGCAACTGGGAAGCAATGAGCGGGGATATAATATATGAACCCACCCTGCAAAAATGTATATGCGTTGATATCAGGTATATTTTATTTATTATTGATAAATATGCAGGGGCTACAAATATTATTGATGAGCTAAAAATTATGAATTAGTATTATTTATAAAAAGCATTAACTCCTATGCCTCACAAAATAACTATTTATACTGACGGTGCTGCCAGTGGTAATCCCGGGCCCGGGGGTTATGGAGTAGTATTGATTTCAGGCAAATTAAGAAAAGAATTTTCTCAGGGATTCACCTGTACAACAAATAACAGGATGGAACTGCTGGCTGTTATTGTTGCCCTTGAAGCACTGAAACATAACAATAGTGATGTTACCCTTTACACCGATTCAAAATACGTTGCTGACGCCGTAGAAAAAGGATGGATCTTTGAATGGGAAAGGAAAAGATTTAAAAAGAAAAAAAATCCCGATTTATGGAATCGTTTTCTAAAGGTTTATCGTAAACATAATGTCACTTTTAAATGGATTAAAGGGCATGGTGAAAACAAAGAAAATATAAGATGCGACCGGCTTGCTGTCGACGCATCAAAGAAAAATAATCTGTTCATTGATGAAGGTTATGATAAAAAAAGTAGTTTATTTGCAGACAGTTTTAATTCAATAGAATAATTATAATAATATTCATAAATTAATTATTTTTATCTTTTGATTAATTTCTTAACAATCACATGATCTCCAATAATAAGAAGGAATTAATATTAAACCACACGGGGACTCTAAAGTACGATACTATTGGAGAGTTAATAAATAATCTCAGAAAGACAGTTACCAGATTAAAAATCAAACTCGGCATTTATAAAAAAATATTACTGGTGATGATTGAATCACTGGAGAATATTTTAAAATATAATGAGAACTTTGATATAAACAGCTATATCAGGACGCGATTCTCTCCCGAATTTAAAATAGAGAAGGATGAAGAAAAATATTTTCTTACTTCTGTGAATGTTGTTTTTAATAAGGACATTCCCATGCTGGAAAACAAAATTAATCAGGTAAATAAACTTGATAGCGAAGGCCTGAAAAAATTATATAAATCTACTATCACCAATGGCCGGTTTACACATAAGGGAGGAGCCGGACTGGGTTTTATAGAAATGGCCAAAATATCCACTGAAAAAATACAATACAGTTTTAAAAGAATCAATGACGAATATTCAGTCTACAGGCTGTGCATAATAATTGACAAGGATTACTACAACAATAATGATAATAAGGAATAAATGAAACCTTTAATTTTAGAATCCACTGAATTTACTCCAAAAGTGGAATTCAATCCGGATACCCTTATTTTTGAACTTTCAGGAGTCTCGATGCCTGAAGATGCTTCAGCTTTTTATTGGCAAATACTGGACTGGTTAAATGCATATAAGGAACATATTATTGATAAAATCCCGGGTGCAGGCAATATAATAAAGTTAAACTTCAGACTTACTTACTGCAATTCAGCCTCTGCAAAATTTCTGCTTTCTATTATGGAAAAATTGAAAGCACTTAAGGACTCAGGTATTAGCCTTGAAATAAACTGGTATTATGATGCAGGGGATGATCTTATGCTTGATGACGGAAGGGATCTGGCGGAAACAATAAATATGTCCTTCAACTTTCATCCTATAGTCAAATGACCCATTGCCTTTCTAATATCTCCAATGATTCTTTCAGCCAGTTTATCAGCATCATCACTTGTCTTACTTTCTGAATATATTCTCATTATGGGTTCGGTGTTGGATTTTCTTATATGAACCCACTCATTGCCAAATTCAATCTTTAATCCGTCAATATCAGATAATTTATAAGTTCCATACTTATTCTTCAGAAATTCAAATATCTTATCTGATTCCATTCCAGGTATAAGATCAATCTTTTTCTTGGACATATAATAATTTGGATACCCGGCTCTGAGTTCAGAACATTTTTTTCCTGATGCCGCCAGATGAGAAAGGAATAAGGCTATGCCAACCAGGGCATCACGTCCGTAATGTAGTTCGGGCAATATTATTCCTCCGTTGCCTTCACCTCCGATAACAGCATTATATTTTTTCATTGCTGCCACAACATTTACCTCCCCTACTGCCGATGAGTGATATGCTCCTCCATATTTCTCCGTGATGTCCCTTAATGCCCTTGTAGAGGATAAGTTTGAAACACTTGTTCCTGCCCTGTTTTTCAAAATATAATCTGCCACCGATACCAAAGTATACTCCTCACCAAACATAGAACCATCCTCGCTTATGATAGCCAGCCGGTCAACATCGGGATCAACTGCAAAACCGACATCGGCCTTATACGTGGTGACCGCTTCTGAAATATCTGCAAGATTCTGCGGAAGGGGCTCGGGATTATGGGGAAACTCACCTGTAGGATCACAATATAACTTTATTACTTCCTTTACACCCAGGGCATACAGTAGATCCGGTATTATCAATCCCCCGACAGAATTGACGCAATCAATAATCACCTTAAAACCGGCTTCACATATAGCCCCCTTATTGACAGTTTTAAGATTGACAATTTTATTTATATGTAACCTGTTTAACGCATTATTATTATTTAGCACCCCCAGGTCATCTACACCGGCATAATTAAAATTTTCATTATCTGCTATCTTTAGTATGTCATTCCCGTCTTTATCCGATATAAATTCTCCACCTGAATTTAACAGTTTTAAAGCATTCCAGTTTTTGGGATTGTGGCTGGCAGATATTATTATTCCGCCGTCAGCTTTTAATTCTGTAACTGCTATTTCTACCGTGGGAGTGGTTGCGAGTCCGATGTCAACTATATCAATACCCAGGGCTATAAGCGAGCTGCAAACAAGCCGGTTCACCACTTCACCCGATATGCGGGCATCACGCCCAACAACTATCTTTATTCCACTTTTCCCTGATTGCATCCTTATCCATTCGCCATAAGCCGATGCATACTTTACAATATCCGGCGGCGAAAAGCTGTCTCCCGGCTTACCTCCGATTGTTCCCCTTATACCTGATATAGATTTGATTAAAGTCATGTTAGTACTCCCGGTTTTAAATGTGGATAAATGTATATAAATGATTAAATTTCTTAAAATTATTAATAATATCTAAAATATATTTGTCTCGTGAAATAAATTATCTTCATAATAAAAGAAATAATTCTAACCGCAAACAATTATGGTGCAATTTAAGAAAACACCCGTACCGGATAAAAATCAGGAACTTATCAGGTTAAACAAATATATTGCCAGCACAGGATTATGTTCAAGACGCACAGCAGATGAATATATAAAAAACGGACTTATTACCGTTAATGACAAAGTTATCACTGAACTCGGGGTGAAAATAAAACCGGGTGACGTCGTTAAATACGGAGGCAGAAATCTTACTGAGCAAAGAAAAGTGTACATAATTCTTAACAAACCAAAAGATTGTGTTACCACTACAAGGGATTCTCATGGAAAAAGAACTGTCTTTGACCTTGTTAATAATTCCGATAAAGAGAGAATATATCCCGTTGGCAGACTGGACAGGAATACGACAGGTGTTTTACTGCTTACCAATGACGGTGACCTGACAAAAAAACTGACACATCCTAAATATAATAAGCTGAAAATTTATCATGTATACCTAGACAAGGCCCTAAAAAGCTCCGATAGGGATAAAATTGCCGAAGGAGTGACGCTGGAAGACGGATTTATCAAGGTTGACTCCATAAACTTCGTGAATAGCACCGATAAAAAACAGGTAGGCGTTGAAATTCATTCCGGCAGAAACAGAATTATAAGAAGGATATTTGAGCATCTCGATTATAAAATAATACGGCTTGACAGGGTATATTTTGCGGGCCTTACAAAAAAAGGACTGCCGCGTGGCAAATGGCGTTATCTGCGTAATGAAGAAGTAGCAATGCTAAAAATGGGGAGCTACAGATAAAAATGAAATTAAAGCCTGATACCCATGAAAAGCACATCATCTACCTGCGGATAATTCTCCTTCCAAAGATTAAAAGAGCTCCTGATATAATTATATTGCTCCTCCATGGGTTTCTGATAAATGTCGTTAAGCAGGTTCTTAAGACGTACCATCTTAAACTTCTTCCCTATTGAACCCCCAAATTGATCAGGGTACCCGTCAGAGAACATATATATAAGATCTCCCTTGCTAAGCTGCAATCCCTGGTCTTCAAATATTTTGTCAGCCTTATCATAATGCCCGCCGACAGAACTGCGGCTACCCTTAATATATATTTGTTCCGCATCCTTAAAAACTATCATCGGACGCATGGCAGAGGCATATCTTAAGTAATTGGTCTTCACATCAATTTCACATACAACAATATCCATCCCATCATTAGGCTTACCTACTTCAATATTCTGATTTAATGTATTCCTTAATTCAATATCAAGGCTTCTGAGTATTGATGAAGGTGGTTTATCCCCTTCCCTGAGACAAATATCCTTAATAAGCGTGGTGCCTATCATCGACATAAAAGCTCCCGGCACACCATGTCCTGTTGAGTCAGCGCAGACAATGACAAACTTTCTGTCTGATATCTTATCAAACCAGTAAAAATCTCCACTGACAATATCACGTGGCTGATAATAGACAAATGAACCGGAAAAATTCTCCTGTAATTTAGTGATGGGAGGAAGAATACTTTCCTGGATCCTCTGCGCATAATTTATGCTATCGGTAATATCCCTGTTTTTTATTTCAATCTCTTCCTTTTGCTCAACAACCTCTTTGGTTCTTTCTTCCAGGCTCCTTTCCAGGTATTCCTGCAGCTGCTTCTGTTTACGCTCCCTTATTTTAATTATCAGGAATATTGTTAGCAGCATCAATAAACCGACCAGGGAAATGAACCACCACTTCTTCCAGACCGGCAGTTGAATTTTAAGGTTAAATGAAGCGTTTCTCTCTTCTGAGAAGCCGTCAATGTTGTAGGACCTTAACAGGAATTTATACTCGCCATCTTCTACACGCGGGTAAATAGCGAACCTTGAATCGGTAATATCTGACCACTCCAAATCATATCCTTCGAGAAGATATTGAAATCTCACTGCTTCCGGATCCCTGTAATTTAAACCGGTAAACTCAATACGTATCTTGTAAACAGAATAAGGCAAAATTATATCCTTCGTGAAATCATATTCTTTATCAGAAATAATAACCTTGGTAATATTTGTCCTGGGCGGCACTGTTTTTCTTCTGTCTTTTGCCCTGTCATATTTTACCAGTCCCTGGTTAGTGCCAAAGTACAAAGCACCTGATTCATCCTTAAAGGCTGCATTTATGTTACAATTCCCGGTTACGCCTTTATCTGCATCATAGATATATATCGAGTTATTATTAATATTTATCCTGCTTATGCCTAACCTCTGTCCTATCCAGACATGTAAGCTGTCGTATGAAATAATGCTGTAGCAATAATTTGATTTTAATCCATCCCTGGCAGTAATATTAATTACCGTATCATTAAAACGAAAAATACCTGAACCATAAGTAGATGCCCAAATACTCCCGTAGCTGTCCTGCGCAATAGAATTAAATTCAAGTTCAACGCCTCCCACAGTATAAAGGGCATTTACCTCACCTTTATTATCTATTTCATATATTCCATTACTCTTAGTTGCAAAAAGGAGCCTGTTCCCTGAATCAATAAACACTTTTGAAATATCATTGTGAGGAAGCCCCTGTATAGTTGTGTAGTGAAATGTCGAACCGTCAAGCAGATTAAAGAAATATATACCATCCTTTGTAGCAAGGTATAAACTTTCGGAATTACCTGCTATTGAATTTACCGAATTCCCCAGGGAGTTTGCAGGGTACGGGAATTTTGTAACTTTGCCTGTGCCTGCATCCATCCTGTACAAACCATTATCCTGCGTACCTATCCATAGAGTATTATTATTAAAATACAGTGAAGTTATCGCATCCTCCGGTAAACCCTGCGATTTACCAATTTTCTTTGTTGCAACGTCACCGGCATAGGTAACCTGAAGTAAGGCTTTTTCTCCTCCAATCCACATCTTGTTTCCTTTAACACATATTGAAAGAATATTATTGTTAATACCTACATCCGGGTAAGAGAAAAACTCAAAAGCCTGATTTAGTAAAGTCGCCAATCCTTCTCCATATGTGGCAATCCATATGTTACCTTCACGATCTTCAAATACGTCTTTGGTAAAATTGCTCGTCAGCCCGTTATTTTTGTTATAGTTAATGATCCTTCTGAAACTATTTTCAGTTTCTGATTTCTCGAGCTTAAATATCCCGTTTCTGAATGTGCTTAGCCAAAGGTTATTATCCGAATCCTCAATTATTGATTGTATATTTAACTTTGGCAGGTTTATATCATCTCCAATAATACATAATGAATCGGAGTCACTGTTGTTCAGTGAATAATAATATACTCCTTCATTCTCAGTGCCCAGCAGGAATCCTTCCTTAATCTTACATTTCCTGATTACCTGTATCTTAATATATTCCAGGTTCTTAACAGAGTATTTGTACACGGGAGGTTTTGAAAGGTCCTTAAATTCATATATCAACAGGCCAAACTGGGTTCCCAGAAGGAGACTGCCCTTGCTATAATTTATGGAATAAATATATTTATTCTTAAGTTCATCATTATAGATTTTAACTTCCTTATTTTTATCTATCACCACCAAGCCATCATTTAAAGTAGCAACAAGCATTATATTCCCTTCAATCTCAATTATATCTGTAATCGCACTTTTCAAATTTTCAGGAGATGTGACAATTTCAAAGTTGAACCCATCATAGCTGCAAATAGTCCCGTTATTAAATCCGAACCATAAATTCCCTTTGCTGTCTTTATAACTTGTACTGGCAACATCTCTGACCAGCAGATCAGTTACGGGCTTCTGACTGAACTCAAAACCATCATACCTGCAAAGCCCCTCTCCTGTCCCTATCCAAATATAGCCGTTAATATCCTGATTAATTGTATAGACAAACGGATGACAAACACCCTCCTTAACACCATAAATATTAAACTTATAATCCTGGGATGCTGAAAAACAAGATAATAATCCTGTTAATACTAAATAGACAAATAATTTTAGGGATAATTCCTTGAACATGTTTATCAATATTAAGAATTATCTTTGACTGCTTTTATTGACACCAATACTATAATTATATTTAGGTACTCCGCCAATCGGAATAACATAGAAAGGCAGCAGTTCACCATACTGATTTCTGACATTTACAACAACATTATTGTTCCTGACAATAGGATTTTTACTTTTAATAAACTGTATATCAAGAGAAGTATTTTTCTCCTCATCAAATA
>CAZOLY010000121.1:0-9988 GCA_964580815.1 uncultured Bacteroidales bacterium | reverse complement strand
AATTTATATGCTTATCTGTATAATTGTGTTGATTTTAATTATTTATGTTATTGACAACAGGATAGAGGAAAAGAAAATAGAGAGATTTGAGAAAAGGGATTTTTGAAATTTTTATATTTGCAGCATCGGTTCGTAGCTCAGCTGGCAGAGCACGTGACTCTTAATCATGGGGTCGAGGGTTCGAATCCCTCCGGACCGGCTTATTTCATGTTTCTTCATTTACAGTATAAAACGTATGAAAAAACCAATATTAAGTTTCTGGCAAATCTGGAATATGTCGTTCGGATTCCTTGGTATCCAGTTCGGGTTTGCCCTTCAGAATGCAAACGTAAGCCGCATATTTCAGACCCTGGGGGCCTCGGTAGATAATATTCCTATATTATGGGTTGCCGCGCCGGTAACCGGATTGCTGGTGCAGCCCGTCATCGGATATTTGAGTGATAAGACATGGAACAGGCTGGGTCGCAGGAGGCCTTATTTTTTAGTTGGAGCCATCCTTGCATCATGCGCTTTGATAATGATGCCAAATTCGCCTAGCTTATGGGTTGCAGCAGGTATGCTCTGGATTATGGATGCCTCGATAAATATTTCAATGGAGCCGTTCCGTGCTTTTGTAGGAGATATGCTGCCTGATGAACAGCGCACCAAAGGATTTACCATGCAGAGCTTTTTTATAGGTACAGGTGCAGTAGTTGCTTCAGCCCTTGCCTGGATATTAACAGAAGTGTTCCACATTTCAAATAAACCGGAAGGAGGAAGACAGGCCGATTCTGTTACATTCAGTTTCTATATAGGAGCCGCAGTATTTTTATTAGCTGTAGCATGGACAGTATTTTCAACAAGGGAGTATCCCCCTGAACAGCTTGCAAACTTTGAGAACAAGGGTGAAAATAATAAGAAAAAAAGCAGCTCTTCCGGCCAGGAATACTCAAGAAAAATTAACTATTTAAGAAATAGCATAATATGGATTATTGCAGGACTTGCCTTTTCCTATCTTTTTATTAAAATGAAGTGGGACTGGAAATTGCTTATTCTTTCTTTCGGATTTGTGTTTTTTGGAATCATTCAATTTATAACATGGCTTTTTATCAGTGGAAAAATTAAAAACGGACTGGTAAATATTATTGAGGATCTCTTTCATATGCCCAAAACCATGGCACAGCTTGCTTTTGTCCAGTTTTTTTCATGGTTTGCACTGTTTGCAATGTGGATATACAGCACTCCTGCAGTGACAAGCCATATTTTCGGTACCACTGATACCGTATCTGAAGCATATAACAAAGGTGCCAACTGGGTCGGGGTTTTAATGGCCGTATATAATGGCTTTGCTGCAATAATGGCATTTGTATTACTTGTACTGGCCCGTCACACTAACCGCAAAATTACACACCTTATTGCCCTGACATTCGGAGGTATCGGAATGGCATCTTTCTATTTCATTAAAAATCCGAACATGCTGATAATTTCAGAGCTGGGTATCGGCATTGCATGGGCAAGCATCCTGTCTATGCCCTATGCTATCCTCACAGGAGCATTACCCCATAATAAAATGGGTGTTTACATGGGGATATTTAATTTTTTTATTGTCATACCTCAAATACTGGCTGCAAGCATACTTGGAGACCTTGTGCTCCATCTGTTCAATGGCAAGGCTATTTTTGCACTTGTCCTGGGTGGTGCTTCCATGGTTCTTGCCGGTATTATCACATTGTTTGTCGAAGATAAAAAAGCAAAATTATGAATATAACAACATGCATATTCGATCTTGATGGTGTTATTGTTGATACCGCAAAATATCATTACCTGGCATGGAAGAGGCTGGCCAAAGAGCAGTTCAACAAAGATTTTTCAATTCATGATAATGAACAACTGAAAGGCGTGAGCCGTATCGAATCCCTGAATATTCTGCTGCGTATATATGAAAAAGATGTACCTGAAAATGTGAAACAGCTGCTTTCAGACCTGAAGAACAAATGGTATGTAGATTATATCAAAAGGATAACTCCGGATGAGGTTCTGCCGGGTGTTTTGAAATTCCTGGAAGAAGTTAAAAACAATAAATTATATATGGCCCTGGCATCGGCCAGCAAAAATGCCCGTTTGTTGCTTGATAGAATCGGACTGACAGACTTGTTCGATTGTATTGTTGATGGAACGGTTATCACGCGTGCCAAACCCGATCCGGAAGTATTCCTGAAATGCGCTGAGGAGCTTGATGTGGAACCGCAGGGGTGTGTCGTCTTTGAAGATGCAATAGCCGGCATTGAAGCAGCGCTTGCCGGGAAAATGTATGCAGTGGGCATAGGGGATAAACATATATTATACAAAGCCGATATGATCATTTCCTCTTTTGAAGAAATAAATATTGACAATGTTTTGAACCTGCCAAACCAAAGAAAAAATGAATAAATACCTGACAGTCGATCCATGGTGTATTATTGAAGACAAGTTCGACCCTGCAAATCAAAGAGCGTCGGAAAGTATTTTCAGCCTGGGCAATGGCAGGATGGGACAGAGGGCCAACTTCGAAGAGGCCTATTCGGGCAATTCGCTTCCCGGTTCTTATATTGCAGGGATTTATTATCCTGACAAGACAAGGGTTGGCTGGTGGAAAAACGGATATCCCGATTATTTTGCAAAGGTTTTGAATGCCCCTGACTGGATTGGGATAAATGTCATAGCTGATAAAGTAATCCTTGATCTTAATGCATGGAAGACTCTTAAGTTCTCAAGGGTTCTGAACATGAAAGAGGGCACCCTGTCAAGGGCATTTACAGCTGAAAATAAAGAACAAAGGAAAGTCGAAGTGGAATGTATAAGGTTCCTTAGCATGAATAATCCTGATCTGTGTGTTATCAGGTTTACTGTCAAACCGGTTAATTTTAGCGGCATTATAGAAATCGCTCCCTTTCTTGACGGTGACATCCGCAATGAAGATGCAAACTATGATGAGGTGTTCTGGGATATCACGGTAACAGATTCTGCAGAAGGAACAGCATATATTGAAGCATTAACAAAAAAAACAAGCTTCGTTGCGGGATTTGCAATGAAATACCAGGTACTGGTCAGTGGCAAACCTGCCAGCTTCAAAGCAAAAGCAAGCAATACAGCTAAATATGCCGAAAATTCTTTTTCATTAAGCCTTAACAAAGGTGAACCGCTTACAATAATCAAATATGTGGCTGTGGTAAATTCATTATACTGCAAGCCCGAATCCATAAGAAAAGAGGCACAGGCCAAGGCTGATATGGCTTTTGCAGAAGGATTCCAAAAGCTATATAATGATCATGTACATGTATGGGATAATATCTGGCAATACAGCGATATTAAAATTGAGGGTGACGTTGAAGCACAGCAGGGCATAAGGTTCAACATATTCCAGTTAAACCAGACATACCGTGGCGATGACCCCAGGTTAAATATCGGTCCGAAAGGATTTACAGGGGAGAAATACGGGGGATCGACATACTGGGACACCGAAGCTTTTTGCATACCCTTTTTTCTGAGTGCTGCCCCGGCATCAGTTGTACGTAATTTATTAATATACAGATATAAGCATCTTGAGAAGGCCATTGAAAACGGGCAGAAACTGGGATTCACAGGCGGAGCAGCTTTATATCCCATGGTTACCATGAACGGTGAGGAATGCCACAATGAGTGGGAGATCACTTTTGAAGAAATACACCGTAATGGCGCCATAGCCTATGCTATTTACAACTATATTAATTATACCGGCGACAAACACTACCTGTCAGAATACGGACTGGAAGTACTTATCGGCATATCACGCTTCTGGAGCCAGCGCGCTACGTGGTCGCAAGCCAGGAAGAAATATGTTATACTGGGAGTGACAGGTCCCAATGAGTATGAAAACAATGTTAACAATAACTGGTTTACCAATACAATTGCCTCTTGGTGCCTTAAATACACTATTGAAAGCATAGATTATGTTAAGAGTAGCTCGCCACAGCGTTACAAGGAGATAGTAAAAAAATGGTCATTCGATGAAAAGGCCGAAACAGGTAAATGGCATGACATAATCGATAAAATGCATTTCCCTGTGGATCAGGAACTGGGCATTTTCGTCCAGCAGGACGGGTACCTCGAAAAGGAACTGAAAACAGTAAATGACCTGCGGCCTGAAGAGAGACCTATAAACCAGCACTGGTCATGGGACCGTATACTCCGCTCATGCTTTATAAAGCAGGCAGACGTGCTGCAGGGACTTTTTATTTTCGGAGATCGTTATGATCATGACACTATCCGCAGGAACTTTGATTTTTATGAACCCCGTACTGTACACGAATCATCTTTATCTTCATGTGTCCATTCGATCATTGCTTCACGCATATGCAAAGTTGAGAGAGCCTATGAATTATACCTTCGTACATCACGCCTCGACATCGATGATTACAATAACGAGGTACGTGAAGGGCTCCATATAACGAGTATGGCCGGCACATGGATGGCCATAGTGCTTGGTTTTGGAGGGCTCAGCGTGAAAGATGACATCCTGATTTTTAATCCCCGCATCCCCGGTAACTGGAAAAGCTATTCATTTCGTATATTTTTCAGGGACTGCATAATTGAAGTGCTTGTTACAAAAGAAAAAGTCATTTTTAATAATCATTCCGCTACTGCCATAAATTTAAGGGTTTACGAAAATGATTATGCACTTGACAGGCAGCTGGAAATTAAAATATAAAAACATGAAAACAGTAACCAGATATTTTATAGCAGGTGTACTGGTTTTTACCTGCTTTCTTTCATTCAGATGCAGTAATAATCAGGAAAAAGAAAAAAGGTCCGCTGTAAATCACCCTGGCTGGACACGCGATGCTGTTATATATGAAGTAAACATAAGGCAATACACGCCTGAAGGAACATTTATAGCCTTTGAGAAGGACCTGCCCCGCTTAAAGGAACTGGGAGTTGACATCATCTGGCTGATGCCTGTTTTCCCTATCGGAGAACTGAACAGAAAAGCTACCCAGACAATGCTGGTTGAAGAGATTAAAGATCCGGTTGAACGCGCAAAATATTTGGGCAGCTATTATTCTACCAAGGACTATCTTTCTGTTAATCCCGAGTTTGGGACATTAAAAGACTTCAAGTCACTGGTAGATGAAATTCATAAGCTGGGAATGCATGTCATTCTTGACATAGCCGTAAACCATACAGCCTGGGATCATGAATGGGTGCAAATTCATCCTGAATACTATACAAGGATCGAACCCGGAAGCAAGCCATGGAAAATGGAATGGATGAATGAACATCCTGAATATTATAAAAAGCTGGAAAATTTGAATATGACTTACCCTATACATCATGAGGAAACTGACTGGTGGGATGTGGCAGACCTGAATTTTGACAACAAAAACCTCCGTAATGAATTCAGGCATATTTTTAAGTACTGGATAACTGAATTTGGCGTGGATGGTTACCGGTGCGATGCTGCTGCATGGGTACCTGCCGATTTCTGGGATGAGATCCGTGCAGCCCTTGACAGTATTGGGCCCATTTTTATGCTGGCCGAAGCAGATATGCCGGAACACCATAAAAAAGCATTCGATATGAGCTATGACTGGAAATTGCATCATATTTTTAATGACATAGCCGGTAAAAAGAAAAGTGCTTATAGCATAGCCTTGCATTATCAGTGGGTTGAATCTGTGTATCCTTATGACTCATACCTTATGCAATTCACTTCAAATCATGATGAGAACTCCTGGAATGGCACCGAGTTTGAGAGGCTGGGAGGTGGCGCAAAGACTTTTGCAGTGCTTTCTGCAACCCTTCCCGATATGTTGCTCATATATAACGGGCAGGAATCGGCTTTTAACAGGAGGCTTAAATTTTTTGTAAAGGACAGCATTACCTGGGACAATTATAGTTACAGCAGCTTCTACAAATCGCTGACCGGACTTAAAGAACGTAATACGGCTCTGCACAACGGAGCAGAAGGAGGGAAGCTGGAAGTAGTATCATCCCCCTCCGATAGCAGCATATTTGCCTTTGTAAGGCGGAAAGGAGAGGATAAGATACTGGTTATTTGCAACCTTAGTGAAGAAATGCAGGATTATACGCTGACATTACAACGGGACCTGGGGCCGATGAAAGAGCTGTTTACCGATTCCACTACCTTATTTACCTCGGGGTTCGGATTAACACTCAGTCCCTGGCAGTACCTGGTTTTTGAAAGTACTGGCACTCACGATTAAAGCTATTCGGATACTGCCATGCATTAAGGATTTCTCAAGGATTTATTATAATAATTTTAAATTCCTGGCAGATTTTTCTATTTTTTTCAATCATTATTTGTAAATTAATGATTGTTTTATGTTTAACAGGAAAACTTATTCCATAGATATTCAAAATATTATGATTACGAGATACTTCATAAAAAAATTAAGGTTGCTTTTTATATTGATTGCGGGAACAGGATTCTATGCTTCAGCTTTTTCACAGATTCCCGAATTTAAGTATTATGAAATAGGTGCTGTTGAGGACGGACTTCTGGGACAGTCATCCCTGGCTGATATTGATAAAGATAATGACCTTGACCTGATAGTCGGTGTGGGTGGCAGGTCAGTGTACTGGTTTGAGTATCAGGATGCTGATAAATGGATTAAGCATCTTATCGGGGAGAACGCTCTCACTGACAAGGGAGGTGTAGCTTTTGACGTTGACGGCGATGGCTGGATCGACCAGGTATCGGGAGGCACTTGGTACCGTAATCCGGGAAATCCTGATGAAGGTTTTGAAAGGTATGAAAACGGGGCAATATTTGCCTATGATAATATTATAGGGGATATCAACGGGGACGGGAAGGCCGACCTTGTTTCATTAAGCGAACAGGAAGGGCTGTACTGGTACGATATCCCCTCAAATCCCACGAAGAAATGGAAAAAAGTAAAAATAGGAGAGGGTACAACAGGAGGCATATTTCCAAACAGCGTCGCTGATATTGATAATGATGGTGATAATGATATTGTAAGGTCAAATGTATGGTATGAAAACTTAAACGGAGATGGCAGTAAATGGGTGGTACACAGGACAATCAGCTTTGTTGAAAGTAAGGGCCCCTATGCAAACTCATCGAGAGTATGGACAGTTGATTTCGATAATGACGGGGATGTTGATATAATCCAGGCAGAATCAAACAATCCCGATGGAAAAATAGCATGGCACGCAAATAAAGACGGATTAGGAAAGAACTGGTTCACTCATAAAATTGATTATGAAACAAACCAGGATTTGCATTCACTATGTGTTGCCGACTTTGATAATGATGGCGATCTTGATATTTTTTCGGGAGGCGGACCAAAAACCGGTGATCTGCAAAAGAAATGCTTCATATGGGAAAATACTGACGGCAAAGGACTGGAATGGAAAAGGCGTGAAGTGCTGGTTAAAACAGAATGCTTTGATGCAGTGGCCGGTGACGTTGATGGTGATGGTGATATTGATATCTGTTCGAAACCGTGGAAAGGAAAAATAAACTATTATCTAAGAAATATGTTAATAGAAAACAGCAAATAAAAAATATAAAAAAAGGAAATTAATTTTCATCAGCTAATAGAATAAATTATTTTAATTAAACCGGACTTATTAAATTGAATTAATTAAATTTGTATTCTGTACACAGTAGACTTAGTACTAATTATTCTTCACTCTAAAATTTTGTGTTTCATAGTGTTTTTATGGAATAACTGTTATATGCTATATAATGAGGAAAAATGAATCTTTAGATGAAATGGTTACCAGGCGTAATAAGAGGCTTAAAAGTCTTTTTTCACGAAATGGTATTAGTATTCGTCTTGTAGGAGACGAAAACAAGCCTGCAGTAATCCGCGATGAAACTGTTGTCTTATCGTGCTATGTTAAAAATTTTAATCTTCATTTCACAAAAGAACCGTTCAGTGATGAAATTGTAAAAACCATCAAGCTTAAGCAGGAACCTGATATAAGCAAATTCGAACTTATTGAAGTTCTGGAGATGTGCAAGCACAGGCCGGTATATAAATTGAAACTCGGAGGCACTGACCTGTTTCTTGTTGGTTACAACTACCTCAACTCTGAAGATGCGGTGGGAAGATACCCTGTTTTTGCAAAACATAAACCAAAGGTATATTTTGATTTTGAATATGCCCAGAGTGTTGCTGATAATCTGCGTAGTGACGGATACACTATTAACATAGAATAGTAATATTCCTGTTATCCGGAATAATAATATCCGGCGATTAAAATGAAAATCCTGCTGATAAATCCCAATCGCTATCATTACCCGCCTGTTATACCGGTCGGACTGGAGTACCTGTATGGGCAGATTTTAAAATCCGCCCATAAGCCGTTTATTTTGGATCTGTGTTTTTCAAATGACCCGGGGAAGGATTTAATAAACGGCATAAATGAAATAAAACCCGATATTACAGGCATCTCCATACGCCATATTGATACTGTGCTCTTTCAGAATAACGAGTTTTTTATAGATGAGATAAAGGAATACGTTGATATCTGCAGGAGAAAGAATCTTAAGGTCATACTGGGAGGAGTCGGATTTTCAATTATGCCTACAGAAATATTAGAGTACACAGGAGCTGACTTTGGAATATCGGGAGCCGGTGAACTTGCCCTTGTGCAGCTGCTTGATAATATAGAAAAAGGGAAAGGATTTCCCCGGCTTACAAGCGGATTCAGCTATTTTAGCAGCAACAGGCATGAATTTGTCCGCTCCCCTGTAATTGATTATTCAGAGTATATATACAATGAAGGCATAGTAGGATTCCGCACACAAACAGGTTGTACCGGTAATTGTTTCTTTTGTACCGAAGGAAGAGCACAAATAATATATAATGAACCTGAATCTGTAGGACGTGAAATTTGTGAATTAAAGCAAAGGGGCTATTCCCGTTTTCATCTATGTGACAGTGAGTTTAATCTTAATTTACGGCATTGCATAGATGTTTGCAGATCTATCATCGAATATGCCGGTCCGGTTAACTGGACCCTTTACATGAAACCCGAGCCGTTTTCTGATGATTTGTTCAGATGGCTGGAAGAGTTTTTCAGTCTTGCAGATAACATGAAAATTAAGATAGCCATAGATCTGTCAGTAGGCTATCCGCATGAGAAACTGGAGCAAACAGCAGAAATGATTGATTTCCTGAATGGTCAGCCTGTAGAAACTGTCGGGGTGAACTCTTATTACAGGGTCTACCCTGGAACACCTTTGCATCAGATGATTATTAGCGACAGCAGTCTCAGGAGATACCTGGTAAACTTCGCACAGGATACAAATTACCTGTTCCCGGTTTTTTTCAATTACTTTTCATCACAGCAGATCGGCGAGCTGACAGGAAAATATCCGAAATTCAGAATTGAAGGATTTGACATGAATACTAATTACCAGAGAGTCAATTAATACCGAAATACTTTAGGAGGTAGTTTTCTGCTTCAACGGACCATAAGCCCCGGTGTTTTTTACCAATATTGTACAGATTTTCAAAAAGCGGATCATTTAGCCCTTTCTTTTCAAAATCATCAATAGCTGTCAATTCCATGTCAATATGCGGGTATATAAGTTTCTTTAATCCCGGCATATCGGGCAGATTCAGAGTGGTATCTATAACGGCATTCAATCCGCCGATATGGCTAACCATGTTTGCAGGATTCATACCTTCTGCTATAAGGTTCAGAGCCTCGAGCATATCATTCGTGTTTCCTCCTACAGATCCTATAATATGATTTGTGGAATAATGAATATTATAGAAATTCACTGCTGCAGAAAAGTCGCTGTCCGGCGGTCCTGCAAAAAAGTTGAGACATCCGTCCTTTGCCAGCATCCTGTCAGCAAGGGTTATCAAATCCCTGTCAGGTGCAAAAACAAAGATATCATCATAACCTTTGTTATTTGTAAGAGAGAGCATTTCTTCAAAGGCACGCGGGCTTTTTTGTGCATTTACATATTTTAACTCTATGGACCGGC
>CAZOLY010000120.1:0-10381 GCA_964580815.1 uncultured Bacteroidales bacterium | reverse complement strand
GATCCGCTAAATGTGACGAATGACGTGCCGTAAATATTAATTATTGCATGTATGCCAAGCGGTATCTCCAGTCCGTCATCCATAACAACAATAATCCCCATAAAAAGTCCGAATCCTATATAATATGGCAAAGTTGCCAGCAGTCCGAATTGCTTTATTTCAGGATTCATGAGATGCATCAATCCGAATATCACAGAAGTGATCCCCAGGGGTATCCATTTGTATCTGGCTATTAATCCGATACCCTGCATCAGATAACCTCTCATGAAGATCTCTTCAAAACTTGTTTGCAGGGGCAGCAAAATGATGGATATTATTATTAGTGGTATGAACAGCCTCATGTTAAGATTAAGCTCGTAATTGCCGGGATTAAAGATATACAGCAACAGATCGGTAACCACAAGCAGAGTTAGCATAAGTAACATTGCAAAAAACATCTTACCCCAGTTAAACCTGCTGTGTCCCGTAAGAACGGAAGTGAAATCTCTTTCATGGATTATTTTGATAATAAAAATCATACCCAGGAAACACAGGACAAACGGAATTAAGATAAGCACCAGTCCGACATTAGGGTCTATATTAACATGGCTGAAATCAAGATCTTCCTGGAATTTTTCCAGCTGTGAAAAATCGGTCATCTTTGAAAAAAACACGATAAGCAGGGGAATTTGCCCTATCAGGCTGGCTGCTATGAAAAGAATAACAGAGAATACATATCTCCAGAATTCATTCTTACCTTTTTTTGCTACAGCAAAGAAAGCAGACATGATTTTCAGTTGTTTGTTAAAATTGAGCTTTTATCTAATCTGAATATTAATCAATCGCTCTAATGATTTTTTTTAATAATTCTGCCAGTTTTGGCAAAGCTTTTTCAGCCCTGGCTGAAATGTCTCCATGAGCTAATTTGGCAGCTTTCCCCGCAACCCCCGAATTTGTAATCACAGAAATGGCCAGGCATTTAATGCCCATCTGGTGGGCAGCGATAACTTCGGGGACTGTTGACATACCTATGGCATCTCCTCCTATAATTCTGTAAAACTGATATTCTTTAGGTGTCTCAAGTGTCGGTCCGGTTACAGCCACATAGCATCCTTCCCTTATGGTAATTCCCTGTCCGGAAGCTATCCTGGAGGCAAGTCCGGTTAATTCTTTATCATAGGCTTCACTCATATCGGGAAACCTGTCTCCAAACTCAGGATAATGTATTCCCGCCAGTGGATTTGGCATCATATTGATGTGATCATTGATAATCATCAGATCTCCAGTATTGAAACCGGGATTTAAGCTGCCGGCAGCATTGGTAATTATAAGATATTTTATTCCCATGTATTTAAGTACTCTTACAGGGTATATCACTTTTTCCATTTGCAGTCCCTCATAGAAATGATGTCGGCCCTGCATAACAACCACTGTCTTATTTTCAAGAGAACCTAATATCATTCTGCCCTTATGTCCTTCTACAGTAGTATCGGGAAAATTAGGGATATCTTTATAATCAATGATTTTTTCTGTATGCATACCATCTGCAAAATTCGCCAGTCCGGTCCCCGAAATTATTCCAATTACCGGCGACAGATCTGTTTTTCTATTTATGTAGCTTACTGACTTTTTTATTTCTTCTAACATATTTAATTATGTCGATATTAAACTTTTTTGCTCCGTCGTAAAGAAACTGCACTTCAATGGGGACAAAATACATGGACATCTTCAATTCTTCTGTGGCCGTAAGTATCTCCCTGAATCTGACGGCATCTTTTTCAGTAGTGAATATATATTTTGCCTTTGCTTTAAGTTTGCTGAACCTCTCTTTGATCTTACTTAAATCTTCAGAAGTCCAGGAATGGTGATCAGGGAACTTCATCTCATAAATTGATTTTGAGTAACTCTTCAGAAAATTAACCAGCGGTGCTGACCGGGCTATGCCTGTAACCAGGAGTATTGACGGACCGGTCTTCTTAATTGTATTGAAGTCGGGGCGCTTTTTATTATCTGGGAATACAGGTTCGGGATTTTTATAATCATAGGTTGTAAAGTACAGAAACTGGTAAGGTAATATTTTTAAATCTTTAGTAAATATTTTTTTTTCTATGGGCTTCAGGTTTTCGGGTGATTTAGTAACGATTATAATGTCGGCTCTTCTTATCTCGTACCTGCTTTCGCGCAAATTCCCGTAAGGGAGCAAATAGTCACAATAAACAGGCCGGGTATAATCGACAAGCAATATTGAAAGTCCGGGATTGACGTACCTGTGCTGGTATGCATCATCGAGCAGTACAGCTTTCAAATCTTTCACCTTTTCCTGTAAAGTATATATTCCGTGAACCCTTTTGCGGTCGACAGCCACATGGACATCCGGAAATTTTTGTTTTAACTGTTTAGGCTCATCTCCAATCTGGCTGCTGCCGGAGGTGGAGCCGGCCATAATGAAGTCCCTCGTTTTCCTTTTGTAACCCCTGCTAAGTACAGCTATGGTGAATTCATTTTTAAGCAGTCTTATGAGGTACTCAATATGGGGAGTTTTACCTGTCCCTCCAACAGTTATATTTCCAACAGAAATAACAGGTATGCGAAATTCTGTTGATTTAAGGATCTTTAAATCAAAGAGTATATTTCTTATTGATATAATAAATCCATATAATAATGACAAAGGATAAGTTATTAATACAATTTTTTTTCTGTTAAAGGGCATAAATAATTAATGATTCACCTGTTATTAAAGTTACCCCTGCAAATAGACAGACGGCACCCGGGTTAGTAAATTTCAATCTCATAAGGTATTCGGGCCTGTATGCCTTTGAGATTAAGTGCTTCCTGCAGAAAATCATAGTATTTGTATGAATTTCCCAGTTCCTTTTTCAGGATCGAGAACCTGACTTCTCCCATAAGTTCTTTCATGAGCTGCTCAATAGGTTCTTCAAGCCTGGGTAATTCAACCACCCTGTATTTGTCAAGATTTGCTTTTGCAGCCGCTATTTCGACAGCTGTAGAAAGTCCACCATAGACGTCTACCAGTCCGATTTCTTTTGCATTAACGCCGCTCCATACCCGTCCTTCTCCGATTTTATCCACATCGTCATACGTCATATTCCTGCTTTCAGAAACATGATTAACAAATGTATTATAAATCCTGTCCACTTGATTTTGTAAAACCTCTTTTTCCCTTGCCGAAAGTGTTCTGTACCCTGAAAGGAGGTCCGAGTATTTGTTTGTTTTTTCAACGTCCATGGTAATTCCCAGTTTATTATTCAGGAAATCTTTCAGGTTAAGAACAACACCCCATACGCCTATAGAACCTGTGATTGTAACCTGGCTGGCCACAATTGTATCTGCGGGTACTGCGATATAATAACCTCCTGATGCAGCAACGTCACCAAATGAGGCAATAACAGGCTTTGCTTTCCTGGCCAGATAAAGTTCCCTGTAAATAACTTCAGAGGCAATAGCATCTCCGCCACCCGAATTTACTCTTATTACTATTGCTTTTATAGTAGAGTCAAGTCTTGCATCCCTGATCGCTTTTGATATTCTTTCCGAACTAATTGTTCCTTCGCCTTCGTCTCCAAGTTCAATATTGCCGGATGCGTAAATAACTGCCACTTTCTGTTTGGCAAAGGTTTTATGTTTCCTTGATACCGGGACTTTGTTATACTTTACTAAAGTTATAAGCTGCACCTTTTTTGACTTTTCAATTCCTGCAAGATCTTTTAGCTTATCCAGTATCTGATCCTTATATGCCAGGCTGTCAACAAGTTTATATTCAACAGCCGATTGTGCATCCCATACCAGCAAATTGTCAGCCATATAATTTATTCTTCCTTTTGTAATTCCCCTTTGCCTGGCTATTTCCGTAGTGACGTATTCCCACATCGACCCTATAATTGTGTTCAACTGCTCACGGTTTTCGTCACTCATTTTATCATACATCAGCGGCTCAACGGCACTCTTAAATTTCCCGTGTCTTATTATTTCAGCCTTAACACCCAGTTTTTCAAGTGTACCTTTGAAAAACATTAACTGAGCCCTGTATCCTGCCAGGGGGAAATAGCCTTCGGGATTCATATAAATTTTATCAGCAGCTGTAGCCAGATAGTATGATGGCTGCGTATAAAAATCACTATGGCAGATAACAAATTTTCCCGATTCCTTAAAATCGAGTACAGCATTTCTTATCTCCTCGATTGTAGCCATGCCTGCAGGGATAACTGATAATTCCAGGTAAATACCTTTTATTTTATCATCCTCTTTTGCTTTATTAATATTATCAAGAATTTCGTTAAGGCCCAGGGCTTTAGCATTAAAAAAGGGAAGAGCCGGTTTCCTGTCTGAAACAGGCTCGTCGAGTGTCAGATATAAAACCGAATTATTTTTTATATCGACAGGTTTATCCTGCATTGAAACCAGGGCACTTATCGTACCCAGGAAAATCAGGAATATGATAAATGATGCCAGTATGACTCCAATTATCGTTGCCAGCAAATATTTAAGAAAATCTTTCATTATGTATTGTATTTAAATTGCTTATTTTGATAATTAAATTCTTTATAATTAGATAACGAATAAAATTACTCAAAATTTGGTAAAAAGGTAATTGCAAATAAGTTAATTGTTAAATTTGCCAAATATTTAAGTTCTTATGCCTGATGTTTATCTAATTCTGGGGAGTAACCTTGGAGACAGGATTGAAAATCTGAAAAAAGCTACCGATCATATATGCAGGGATATCGGAAAAATTGTTGCCAGGTCTTCAATTTACGAGACCGAACCCTGGGGATTTAACCACGAATCGAATTTTATAAATCAGATTCTAAGGATTAATACTTCTTTAAAGCCTTTGGAGGTACTCGAAAAAATTTTAAAAATTGAAAAATTATGCGGGCGGAGAATAAAAAACAAAAAATATGCAGCCCGGGAAATGGATATTGACATATTGTTTTATAATAATGAGATCATTAAATCTGACAAATTGATAATACCTCACCCGGGCATCAGGGAAAGGATGTTTGTTTTAGTCCCGATGGCCGAACTTCAGCCTGATTTTATCCATCCTTTACTACAAAAGCCGATAAGTTATTTGAAAGAAATATGTAGTGACAGAAGATGGGTGAGGGAACATAAAGATTAATTATTTTAGCTTTTTCTCAAACTCATCCATATTCATTATGGACATGGTCTTTTTCCCTGACGGTGAATAATTAGGTTCTTCACAGGCAAAGAGCTGATCGACTAATTCCTGCATTTCTTCTGTTGCAAGCGGTGTTCCATAATTAACTGCCGATGCTATAGCCAGTGACCTGGCAACATTTTCTTTGGCATTTATTTTAATATCGGTCTGCGTGCTTTTATATTGTTCCAGTAATATTTCGATCAGTTCTTTCGGATCGGGATTAGGGATATCCGAAGGACATCCGTTTATAATTATTGTATTATTGCCAAAATCGTTTATATCAAAACCTATTGCACAAATATCTTCCAGCATTTCCATTATAAGATTATGATCCGCCGCATTCATTTCAATAGTCTCGGGGTAAAGTGTTTTTTGGGCAAGGGGAACATTGTTGGCGAGGGATTTGATATATTTCTCAAAAAGTATGCGTTCATGGGCCCTTTTTTGATCAATAACCAGCAGTCCGGATTTTACTGAAGTCAGGATATACCTTCCTTTTAACTGAAAGATATTGCTGGTTAAAAGCTGTCCCGGCACCTGCAGTGTCTTTTGCCCGTCTATACCACCGGTTTCAAAGGAGCCGGGATGGTCTTTCTCATCTGTAAAGCCGGCATATAATTTTTCCCAGTCATGAAGTTTATCTTTTGAAAAAGATTTGCGATCCCCGGGTGTCTCAAAGGGATTATATTCAGGATTTACAGGTACTTCAGGAACTTTTATTTCCGTATTTTTTTTCAGATATGGTATATCTATTACTCCTTCGGTATCAAAATCAATAGATGGCGTAATACTGAATTTACCCAGAGCCTCTTTTACCGCAGCCTTAATAATTTGAAATATAGCCTGCTCATCTTCAAATTTAATTTCGGTTTTTGTAGGATGGATATTAATATCTATAGATTTCGGATCAGCCTCTATGAATATGAAATATGAAGGAATAGTATCGGGTTGCAGGATTTTTTCGTAAGCATTCATAACTGCCCTGTGGAAATAAGGATGGCGCATAAAGCGATTATTAATGAAAAAGAACTGCTCACCAAAGGTTTTCTTTGCAAATTCGGGCTTGCCTACAAATCCTTTTAACCTCACAAGGCTTGTATCAGTATCAATAGTTGTAAGGTTCTGATTTATTGTTTTTCCGTATATGTGTATTATTCTTTGTTTAATAATTGATTTGGGGAGATTGTATATTTCAGAATCGTTATGTGAAAGGACGAACTCGATGTCAGGGTGAGCAATAGCAATACGCTGAAATTCGTTAATTATATGTTTTAGTTCAGTGCTATTGCTTTTTAAGAATTTCCTTCTTGCAGGAACATTAAAGAACAAATTTTTAACTATAATGTTCAGTCCGTTTGAACATGCTTCGGGCTGTTGATTTACAACTTGTGAGCCGCTGATTTCAATTAATGTGCCGATGTCATTGTCAGGTTGCCTGGTTTTCATAGTAACATTCGCGACAGCTGCTATCGAAGGGAGAGCCTCCCCCCGGAAGCCCATAGTCCTTATTTCAAACAGATCGTCAGCATTTCTAATCTTTGAAGTTGCATGCCTTTCAAAAGAAAGTCTTGCATCCGTCTCCGACATGCCGCAACCATTATCAATTACCTGGACCAAATTTCTTCCCCCGTCTTTTGCAATAACTTTTATTGAGGTGCTTCCCGCATCTACAGAATTTTCCATCAGCTCTTTTACCACTGAAGCCGGTCTTTGAATTACTTCACCCGCAGCTATCTGGTTGGCAACAGAATCAGGGAGTAATTGAATAATATCTGCCATTTAAGAAATTTTTAAAAGCAAAAACAGCTGTTAAGTAAATTATTTTACACTTGAAAATGACGGATTTGCTATTATTATCCTTCGGATTGATGGCAAAAGTAATCCTCTGCCTACCGGAAAAAGAATCTAACAATTATATAATAGGCAATAGCAAGCAGAACAGCAAAAATAAGAATGAACCGCAGGGAACTGTATCTATTGGCTTTTCCTGCCCTTTTCAGGTGACTCCTCATTGTTCCTTTAACGATTATAGGTTTGTAATCTTTTATTTTTTCTTTTCCCATCTCACGCTCAATTTTTTCTATTCTCTGCTTGAGCTTTTCCTCACGCTCATCGTAAAATACAGGTATATAATTAAATGTCTTTGGCTTGGCCAGCCTGAAAAACCTTGGTAATCCCATAACAAATGATTTTAGTTCAACAAATTTATTTAATATTTATAGATAATTATTTTATTACAAACAAAAATTATGCAAAACTTTTATTTTTATTTGTATTAAGGATATATATTAGCTATATTATAAAGTCAACCATTCATACAATAAATTGAATAAAATAAGCGATTATTTTTATAAATATGTTATAATTACTTGTCCAAATGCAACAGATCAGAGATAACCTTATCGAAGCCAGAAAGATATTAGATGAATTTATTGCGGATGAAACGAATCTGAAGAATATACAGGAAGCTGGCAGGATTATGGTAAACGCTGTAATAAATAACAAAAAGATTATATCCTGCGGTAACGGGGGGTCAATGTGTGATGCAATGCATTTTGCAGAGGAACTGACAGGCTTGTTCCGTGATGAAAGAAGATCAATACCTGCTATATCCATATCGGACCCTTCACATCTGACCTGTGCGGCAAATGATTACGGGTTTGATTATATATTTTCAAGATATATTGAAGGATTGGGACAGCCGGGTGATGTTTTGCTGGCAATAAGTACCAGCGGCAATTCAATGAATATAATAAATGCTGCAGTAACTGCCAAAACTAAAAATATGACTGTCATAGGATTAACAGGCAAGGGAGGAGGTAAGCTCGCAGCCCTCTGCGATCTCGAAATCAGGGCTCCCTACACCAGGTATTCGGACAGAACCCAGGAAATACATATCAAAGTGATACACTCTTTGATACATTATGTTGAATCAAATATTTAGTAAACCAGGTATTTAAAGAACAAATAATATATGAAGTCCGGGTTAAAAATACTATTTCTGCCAGTGGTTATAATAAACATTTTATTGATATCCTGCATTGATGAGAATATAAATAACATATCCGAGTCACTGGAGATCAATTCAAGTTATTCCATACCTATAGGTGATGTTACTTACTCCATAAATGAATATTTTGAGATGCTGAATTTTTATGGTTTGGATACTGTACAGATTGACACTTTGCAACCAGATACAATTCAGGCTTTACCAGGAGATTCTATTGGCCTTGTGGAATATGAAGATACCCTTTATACAAATGTGAGATATACTGTCGATACATTGATATATACTTCGTTTGATTTCAGCTCGCTGGGTGATGATCTTAATAAGATAAGAGCAATCACTTTTGTGTCAATTATTAAAAATGATTTTCCCACTGAAACAAAAGTTCAGGTATATTTTGCAGGTGAATCAATGGATATAATTGATTCTTTATTCAGTGACGGCCCATATTCTCTTCCACCCCCAGATTTAGACAATGAAGGTATTCCTGTTGACCATCCTTATGATATTGTTATTACTCCAGTCTCTGAATACCTGATTGAAAATCTTGCCAGTATAAGACATATAATAATGTTCGGATATGTCAGAACACTGAGGCCTGATATTGATATTTCAAAATTTTATTCCTATTACATTCTTTCAATACATATTGCTTCAAGAATAGAACTGGAGTTTAATACTTCTGAATTTTAATTTCACCGAAGACTAATGGTAAAACCGGTCATATTATCCATTATTATTCTGTTAGTTTCAATTCCCGGAGTCGAGGCACAACAAAGCAATACCCTGTTTTTTATGCATTCCGTGCCACAGTCTAATTTTATGAATCCGGCGGTGCAGGCTGAGTGCAGGTGGTTTATAGGCCTTCCTGTAATATCATCAGTGCATATTAATCTGGCAAATAATGGATTTACCGTAAATCAACTCCTTGAAAGCCAGCAGGAAGGGGTTTATTCTTTTGATGCAAAGAATCTTGTAAACAGGCTGGCACGCACTAATTATATATCATCTGAGCTATACACTCACTTGCTGACTATCGGGCATAAGAGAAAAAATTATTATTTCACGTTTTCAATAAGGGAAAGGGATGATTTTATAGCCTTCTACCCTAAAGACTTATTTGCATTTGTTTGGCGCGGAAATACACAGTTCGAAGGTGACTGGATATCATTAAATGGTACGGGGGTACAGTTCAACCATTTCAGGGAGTATGCTATTGGGGTATCCCAAAAAGTTGATGACTACAGAACTTTCGGGTTACGGGGCAAGCTTCTTTTTGGCAAATTAAATCTTAATACAAGAAAATCAAAGATAGGATTATTCACCCAGGAGAACTCATTTGACATTATTTTTGTTAATGACATAAAGATCAACGGATCCTTACCGGTAAGCCTGGAAATAGACCCTTCAGGATACTATACGATAACCGATGAGTACTATACGACAATACCGGATATAATATTTAACCGGCGAAATATAGGAATAGCTTTTGATGCAGGATTTATTAACGAGTACAATGATAAGATCACTTTTTCAGGAAGCATCCTGGATGTCGGGGCGATATATTACAGGTCGAACTTAACAAATTATAATGTAGAAGGTGAGTTTTTTTATGACGGCCCATTAGGTGATACAATAGAAACAGAAAGCTATTTTGACGATATAATAAATACATTCACAGAGGGCAGTATTATTGCCAACAAGCCCTATATTTATTTTCTTCAGCCCAAAATAATGATAGGGGCCACTTATAAAATAAATGACAGGATTAATTTTGGAGGCCTCATCGCCGGGAAGATATATAAGCAGAAATTTCAGTCAGGATTGATTCTTTCGGCAAATTCAAGGTTTGCCAAATACTTTACTGCGAGTTTAAGCTGGTCATATATACATAGAAGTGTTAATAACCTGGGGTTAGGATTAGCATTGGGCAGGGTACCTTTTCAGTTTTATATTATAAGTGATAACGTGATGGGTATGATATGGCCCCAGAGCACAAAAAATTTGAATTTACGCTTCGGGTTAAATATAATTTTTGGTTGTTACAGGAAAGAAAATATTTCAGGATGCGGGTGTTATTGGATACAAAAGGAAGAAGAAAGACGAGAAAGAAAATACAAGTTACTAAATAAATAATCTGTTTGCCGGTCCATGTTAGTTAAGACATATGGTTGTGCATTATATGGAGTTAATGCTGAAATCATAACTAT
>CAZOLY010000119.1:0-10549 GCA_964580815.1 uncultured Bacteroidales bacterium | reverse complement strand
ATGAACGAGGACGCTATGTCGGACGAAGACAGGGCGAAGTTTCTGAAGGTTCTTGCTGAAAATTTTAACTACGCCGTGCATGAAGATGCTTTGAAATGGTATAGCTGTGAAAAGGAATATAATGTCGTCGATTATTCTGAAGCGGACAGGATATGGGATATCTGTAAGGAATATAACATACCGATGCGCGGCCACTGTATATTCTGGGCAAAGGACAATTATATTATGCCCTGGTTAAGGGAGCTTGATAACGATGAGCTTCGTGGAGCAGTCACACGCCGCGCTATTGATGTAACAAAGCATTTTAAGGGGCGGATTGAGGAGTTTGACCTTAACAATGAAATGATTCACGGTGACTTTTTCCGCCGGCGCCTGGGTTATGGTGTTATTAATGAGATGGCATGGCTGGCAAAGGCCGGAAATCCCGATGTTACACTCTATGTAAATGATTACGGTATTCTTGATGTGGGGCTGAATAAGAATGCTTACATAACCCAGATTGAAAATCTTCTTGCAAACGGTGTTCCTATAGGCGGTATAGGATGCCAGGCCCACCGTGCGCACGACTTTCAGACAATTACTCCCGCCGAACATGTGCAGAAGACTCTCGACAGGCTGGCAAAATTCAACCTCCCTATTAAAATAACAGAATGTCTTTTTGAGTATGATGATGAAGAAACCCGTGTTCAGGAGCTAAATAAACTTTTGCCTATATATTTTGCACACCCTGCTGTTGAAGCTATATTAATGTGGGGTTTCTGGGAGGGTGCTCACTGGAAGCCGCATGCTGCAATGTGGAAACTGGACTGGACACCTACACCCCAGGCCCTGGCATACCGTGATCTTGTATTTAAAAAGTGGTGGACCCGGGTTTCAGGTAAGGCCGATGATAACGGGACTTTCAATACACACGCATTCTACGGTGATTATTTAATAACCTCGAATGGTGAGACCAGGGAAGTTACTCTCAGCAAAAAAGACAAATCGGTACAGGTGACTTTCGAATAGCGGGAATCTTTAAATAACTATTATCAGATATAACTAACCATTTAAAATATTGTAATATGAGTGGCAGAATATTTTTTAGTTTGCATGCTTTTAAAATGCTTTTACTGTATGTGCTTGTAAGTTCAAGTTTTATTTCTTCACATGATAGTATAGCAGCCGTATCAGCCTATGATACAACCAGGATATTTCATGCCATGGCCAAAGCACGAAGGGGTGAGGATATTACTATTGCGGTTATAGGAGGATCTATCACAGCAGGATCTCTTGCTTCGAGTGAAGCCAAAAGATGGGCCAACCTTATGAAAGAATGGTGGGTCGTTACTTTCCCGGGAAGTAATATCGGATTTGTGAATGCGGGCATAGGGGGTACCGGTTCTGATATTGGTGCACACAGGATCAGGGAAGATGTATTGGATCATGATCCCGATTTTATTGTTGTTGAGTTTTCCGTAAATGATGCTGAGGGTGTGTACGCTGAAAAGATGATGGAAGGATTAATAAGGCAGATCCTGCAATCCGACAGCTTGCCGGGAGTAATGATGCTGTTGCTGAAGCAGCAGAACGGCACTTCGGCACAGGCATGTCATAAGCTTGTTGGAGAGCACTATAACGTTCCTATGGTAAGTTTTGCTGATCTGATAGATGCTGCCGTAGCATCAGACAGCAAAGAGCTGGGAGATATTTATGTTGACGGTTTGCACCCTAATGATCTGGGAATGCAATACATGGCAGATTTTCTGATAGATGAACTTACAGAGATATACAATGTCCTGCCTGATGATCAGGATTTGCCGGAAACAGATACAACATTGCCGGCCCCTCTTATAACTGATACATATGCTCATACTTACAGGTATAAGACTTCAACAATAGTGCCCGACACAAATAGCGGGTGGACTGTTACATCAGTAAAGTGGCATGCAAGTGATGTGGGTGCTGAAATAAGCTTTTTAGTTGACGGCAATGCAATATCTGTTTTGTATTCAAGGCATAACACCACTAATCGCGGGCGCGTAGAAATATGGATTGACGATATGTCTCATAAGATACTTGATGCTTATTGGACAGAAACCTGGGGCCCGGCGACAGTTTTTGCACTTATAGAAGAAAATCTGCCCGATGGTCAGCACACATTGCATATTAAGGTCATTGAAGATAATTCTACAGGTACGGATGGTCATTATTTTGAATTACTGAATATTTTGAAGGCCGGTAACTGGCTAACTGCTGCACCGATAGCAAAAGCAGGTGAAAACCGGAAGATCCTTACCGGCACTGCTGTTGAGTTAAACGGTAGTGCAAGTTATGATCCTGATAATGATTCAATAGTTACATTTAAGTGGTCAGTCATTGCAAAACCAGGAGGCAGCCTGTCTGAAATTGACAATGATTCGGATATGATCACTGAAATAACTCCGGATGAGGAAGGGCAATACAGGATAGGCCTCACGGTAAATGATGGTATTTATAACAGCATAATAAGTGTTAAAACAATAAATGCCAAAGAATCAAATACAGCACCTCTTGCAAATGCCGGAGGAGATAAATATGTCGCTACAAAGGCGTATGTTACGCTCGATGGAAGCTATAGTATTGATGAGGACGGAGACCCCCTGTCTTTTAACTGGAGGATTATTTCAATGCCTGATGGCAGCGGTCCTATCATCAAGGATGAGAAAACTTCTGCTGCCCGGTTCCGTACCAGTACAGAAGGGGCATATGTAATCGGACTAGTAGTAAACGACAGCATAACTGATAGTTCTGAAGATTCAATTACAATTACAGCAATTGACAACTATACAAACATTGAAACAGCCTGTGACAATAAAATAAACTTTGTATGTTATCCCAATCCTGCCAAAAACTTGCTTAGCGTGAAATTTTCCCTGTTATCGGAACAGGCTGTTGATCTGAATATATATTCATTATCGGGAGCGAAGTCAGCTAACCTGATACATGGAATACTGCATCAGGGAACTTATAATTTTAATTTTTATACAAAGGATATAATAAATAATAAGGGGATGTATATCCTTAAACTGGAGGCAGGGCATGAAGTTTATATTAGCAAGATAATCTTGAATTAATTGTGCCTCATTAAAAAAAATTGTCATCCCATAGGCAAATACGGCTTATAAGATGACAATTTAATTATAAAAGCTTTCTCTATTTCTTTTTATCTTCTTTGCATACACATGTGCTGTAATATAAAGTGCAGCATATGGCCAGCAGCAGGAAGCTGTTTGCGGTGCTGAAATAATTTACTGCTTTATTTACAGTGAACAGTTCCCAGCTGAAAAAGAAATCAATTACACCGAGTATCATAATAATTACGGCTATTATTCCCGATATCCATGCGATTAATTTTAAAGCTTTCATGTTTTTCGAGTTTTAGGTTAATCAGACAAATAAAAGTACGAATTTCCCGGGTCATTTCAAAACCATTTTATTAACGGGATTCAGGATTATAAGACTTTAGAAATGAATTTATTAGTCACTGCACTCTTTTTCCGTTCAGCTTTTCTATAATAACTTTGAAAATACAGACTTTCTTTATGGACTCTTCACTATATTCCCAGCCTGATCCCTGAAATCAGTAATTTGATTTTCTTTTTTTTCATTACCAGGTTTATTTATTTATAAAAACAGGATATTCATCCATTTAAATAAAATATCGTATATCTTTTGATGCCATATAATATTGTTTTAAATTTAATTTTTTAACCATTATTATAAAAGTAATTCTTCTTAATCTTACGTGTTTTACAATTATCTTAAATCGTTAACGTTACCAATTACCTTAAAAATATTATCTGATGAAAAAACTTGTAATAATTTTCGTTATTTGTTCTCTTGTCCTTGCAGGTTGCAGTCCGGATAAAAAAGCAAAAACCGTCGCACAATATACTATTGAGCAGTTTATGGATAACATAAATTACTTTGGCGGTTCTTTTTCATATGACGAAAAACGCCTGCTTATATCGGGTAACCAGACCGGCATTTACAATGCTTATGAAATGCCTGTTGAGGGAGGAGAACTTATGCCTTTAACTCAATCTGACAGCAATTCTGTATTTGCTATTTCATTTTTCCCTGGAGATGACCGGTTATTGTATCATAGCGATAGTAACGGGAATGAGATTTACCATATTTTTCTAAGGGAAACCGATGGGAAAGTAAAAGACCTTACGCCTGTGCCGGGAGCCCGGTCAACATTCTATACATGGAATTTTGATGAAAAGAGTTTTGTCTATGGCTGCAATCAAAGGGACAGAAGGTTTATGGATTTATATGAAATGGATATTGAAAACTTTGAGCCCCGCATGATATACCGGAACGACAGTGGATATGAGTTTAATGATATCAGCCGGAATGAACAGTATGTGATATTTACCAGGTCAATTACTACTGATAATAATGAAATGTATTTATGGGTCAGGGAGTCGGATACTATAATGCACATTTCGCCTCATACAGGTGATGCCCAATACAATTCTGCCGGGTTTAGCCCTGACAGCAAGACCTTATTTTACATAACAAATGAAGGCAATGAGTTTATGTACCTCATGAAATATGATATTGAAAGCGGGGAGAAGGAGAAAGTTCTTGAATACAACTGGGACATATGGTATGCTTATCTCACCTACAACGGGAGTTACAGGGTTGTCGGGATTAATGAAGATGCCAGGACAGTAATAAAAGTTTTTGATCTGAAGAAGAACAGGGAGATTAAATTTCCAAAGGTTGAGCAGGGAGATATAAGTTCTGTCAATATATCGAAAAGCGAAAAATTAATGACATTCTGGGTAGGCAGCTCAAAAAGTCCGCGAGATTTATATATTTGTAATATTGGTAAGGGTAAGGCCACGAGGCTCACAAATTCCCTTAACCCTGAGATCAACCGCGATGATTTGGTGGATGGCAGGGTGATACGTTATAAATCTTTTGACAGTTTAGATATACCTGCCATACTTTATAAGCCACACCAGGCATCTGAAGGGAATCCTGCACCGGCACTGGTATGGGTGCATGGCGGACCGGGAGATCAATCGCGGTTATCATATTTTTCGGTAATTCAGTTTCTCGTAAACCATGGTTATGTGTTGCTGGCAGTGAATAACAGGGGCAGCAGCGGCTACGGGAAGACTTTTTATAAAATGGATAATAAGAATCATGGGGAAGGAGACCTTATGGACTGTATTAAAGCAAAAGACTACCTGGCATCAACAGGGTATGTTGATAAAGACAGGATAGGTATTATCGGGGGGTCATACGGGGGATTCATGGTGATGGCCGCCCTTACTTTGCATCCTGAAGAATTTGATGTTGGCGTGGATGTTTTTGGAGTTACTAACTGGATCCGCACTTTGAAGAGCATTCCACCCTGGTGGGAATCATTCAGAAATGCTCTTTATGAGGAGATGGGAGATCCTGTGCAGGATTCGGCAAGACTTTACCGTATATCCCCGCTATTCAATGCAGATAAAATAGTTCGTCCTTTCATCGTCCTTCAGGGGGCTAATGACCCGAGGGTATTGCAGGTCGAGTCAGATGAGATAGTTGCGGCAGCCCGGAAAAACGGAGTATATGTTGAATATGTTCTTTTCGAAGATGAGGGTCACGGATTTCTTAAAAAGGGAAATGAGATCGAAGGGTATGGCAAGATTCTTGAGTTTCTTGACAAGCAGTTAAAGGGGAAATAATTACATATTATTTTGTTTTTATTAAGGCAGTTTAGCTAATGGCTTGATTTAGAATACTTTCTATTTTAACAAAATTGCATTTGAAATTATATTCTAACACTGCCCTTGGCAAATCAGCAATATTGTTTTTAGTTTTAGTGATAATGGCCGTATCAGATGTGCAAATCACACCTGCGGAATTTTGTTTTATTTCGAAATCAGGGGATTTAACCAGATTGCAACACCCGTTTAAGGAAAAATCAATTAAAGACTTGTCAATGATATTTTTATGTTTTGCGCTGTGAGAGACGGGTGAGTCAAGGAATATGCTTATATATGCAGGTTTCCTGGTAATAATGTAGCCAAATAATAATGTAATACATTCACAGAAGATCTCCTCATTACGAATTTTGCCATGCAATGAACCTGCATCTCTTAGTATTCCATCGGTGCTTATAAATACTAATTTGCCCAGCCTGTAATTAAGTATGGTAAACAAGACATTATAACCGTCTATAATCAGAGTCTTATTATTTATAGCTGTTGTGAGCCTTAGTCTCCTTTCACCGGAACATTTTTTTGATGAAATGCCTCTGTAAAGAGCTGTTCTCTGGTCTCCACTTAGTTTATACCTGTCGCCAACAAGTTTTAATGTACCTTTTTGGGGGTAGTTCCTGTCCTGCATGTAGTAATAATCCAGGGCCCCCTCTTTAAAATTTTTATTATTTAGCAGTTCGTCATTCATTAAAGACCATAATAGTATTTAAGTTATTTACCTGACGCCCGTTGATAGGCATACTCAATAATTTTTGCCGCTACATTGATGTTGGTTGCCTTTTCGAAGGTCCTCCACTGTGGAGAGCGGTTTGATTCCAGTATAAAAATTTTCCCATGTTTATCCCTCACAACATCAACTCCTATAATTCCACTGCCATTGGTATTTTTTAATATAAACATGACAACTTCTTTATCATATGCCTTAATAAATTCTCCTCCCTGGGCAGCATTTCTTGATATCTTACCAGTTATATCAAGCTTTTTTACCATGCCTATGAATTTTGCACCAATGATGATCACCCTGAATTCATCTTTTACATCTATATATTCCTGAAAAAGTAATGCTGAATCTCTGTATTTACCGGCAAAATGGTCTTCAATATATCTGAGTGCATCATTTCTATTTTTTAGCAGGCAAACTTTATCACCTTTACTGCCTTTTTCAGGTTTTGCAACCAACGGTAAACCTTTATCACTATCGATTTTTTCAATCAACTTTTTTGCTGTTTCTGAATTAAATGCCACATATGTTTCCGGCACGATTGATTTGGTAAATCCCCTCAACGGTTCAAATAATTTACCGGCGCGCAAGCCACTGAATCTTTCAACAGGATCGATCAGGTCACACCCGCAATAATAAAGCGTTCTGGCCAGCAGGGAAATTGGTTTTTCGCATCCTGATGTGCTTCTGACTATAAGTGTTGACAGGTTGTTCAGCCTGATATCGTAATAAGTTACATCAGGCTGTTTTGCCTTATTTGAATAAGCATAACCGACATACCTCGGATCAATCAGGTATACTTTATCATATAGCTTCTGTGCTTCATTAAGGAGACTCCGGATTTCATAACCCAGGTTATCGGGATTTGTAATTCCCTCCTTTATGGCCGAACTGCAGATGCCTAATGTTTTCAAAATATAAAATAATATACCGGATAATTATTTTAATAAAAAACTAATGTCCTTCTGCTCTTGTCAGTCCCAGTGTCCTCCCGTAATCGACTAATTCGCTGTATTCTTCAGGAGTTATTCTCCTTGTCAGGATTCGGCTCTCATAAGCACGGTATGCAGGCCTGTACTGGTCCATAATATTCAGATACGTATTTTTGGATAATGTTGCTACAAACTCCAGGATTTTTTTTGATTCATCAGCGTGGCCAGGTAATACCAGGTGCCTGATTAGTAAACCACGGCACGCTATTCCTTTTTCATTAATTTCCAGATCTCCAACCTGCCGGTACATTTCATTTATAGCCATTTGTGCAACCTGCGGGTATGATTGAGCATTACTTAAAGCAGAACCTGATTCCTCATTATAGTATTTAAAATCAGGCATATATATATCAAATATCCCGTCGAGCAACTTAAGAGTATCAACTGAGTCGTAGCCTCCCGAATTATATACCAGGGGGATATTCAGTCCGTTTTCTATTGCTGTTTTCAGAGCACGAAGTATTGGGTAAACCATATGTGTTGGCGTTACAAAATTTATGTTATGGCAACCTGTTTTCTGGAGCGAAATTATAAGCTCTGCCAGTTGCTCATAAGTTATTTCCCTGCCGGCAGACATTTGCGAAATATCAAAATTCTGACAATAGATGCAATGCAAATTACAATTAGTAAAAAAAATTGTGCCTGATCCGTGATAACCGACAAGGGGAGGCTCTTCTCCAAAATGGGGGCTGGCTGATGATACTACCGGTAAAATACCGGATCTGCATTTACCTTCCCTGGTAGCAGTGCGGTCAACTTTACATTTTTGGGGACAAAGAGTGCAATGTTTATAAATTTCAGCAACCTTATTTATCCTGTTGTCCAGTTCACCTGACCTGAAAGTTTCAATATATGAAGGATTAAATTTCATTCATAACGACCTTCTGAACAATTTAGATTATAAGCACCTGTAAATAAAATCCAAATTACAAATAAAATTCAATTTACGGATACTCAAATTCCAAAACAGGGTAGCTATATTGCTAATACGTTTCTGCGGCAGGCACGCATCATGTGGTGACTATTTTTTCAGTGATGCTTTTGAGAAATAATATTCAGGTATTTGCTGGTCAAATTTAATATCATCAATAATGAATTCGGTGCCGTCGCCTGTTTTTAGCATGTCTTTAAAAACAATTTTCTTTGGATACCAGCGACTATCGATTTTTGTGATATCAAAAAGCTCCATTCTTTTTAAAAGTTTTCCACTTTTTGCATACAGTTCTTCTTTTAATGGGACAAAACGGTTTTTATCCACCCATACTTTACGGATCTGGTAGTTAACTTCAGCAGTTTTTGCCTGCAATTCAACAATCCAGCAATCTCTTTTCTCAATAACTTCAGAGCCAATAACACCTGCATCATAATTTTCAAGCAGTTTAGCATTTTCCATCATATCTTCATAGGAAAGATCAGATCCCATCAATGATTGACGGAGCATATGTCCGGAAATCTGTATGGTTCTGTCAGATCCTGGTGAATATATCCAAAGCTTATCTTCAAGCTTAAGCATTTTCGTTCCTTTTTCACGAGCAGGAGCAAGGTATTCTGTAAATGCTTTTTCATCACTTATTCCCCAGGTTTTAGCTTCAATAGTCCGGGTTTGCCGCACTCCGTGAATTACCATTCTGGAAGTAGTTATTGTACTTTTAGAGGCCAGATTTTTATCAATTCTTTCCAGGATTTCTTTCCCTGTTGGTTCCTGTGCCCAGATAATTTTTGGGATGAGTAACAGTATTATAGCTGATCGTTTCATATTATTTAAATTTTATCTGCCATTTTTCTTCATTAAGTTTCCAGTTCTTTAAACAATTGTGCTGTCTTACGTCTATAAATTCCAATACCTGAAAGCATGGTCCCTAAAACCACAGAAAACAATCCGGGGATAAAACCCAGATAATAAGCAGGAGTAGTAATATTTGCCCTGAATACACTTGGCATCATCATCTTTGAATTCTTCATCATATCACCAATATTTATTCCTGTTTCCTGTAACCAATAAGAAAATCCAAGGCCTATGAGTGTGCCAAAGAAAGAACCCACAATCCCAATTAAAATAGCTTCATAGATCATCGACCTGTAAATGTGGCCTTTTCCTTCGCCAATGGCTAACCGGACACCTATTTCTCCATAGCGTCTCAATCCGCCAATTAGTCCGGTGTTCCACAATACAATAGACATAGCAAGAATAAAAACGGCTATTATAATGCCGACGAAACTATCGACAAATTCAAAATAACCGGACATTAAATTTTCATTTTTCAATCTGACCATAACAGGAGAAAACTCATCATTCGGATCTGAGTACTTATCATTGAAAGTTTTTTCAACATTCATAGCCACCATATCATCATAATTTTTTGAATCGAGAAATCCAAGAATTTCGCCACAAGCGTCATGCATGTCAAGTGCATCCTGAATTCCTGTAATATCGGCAACCATGCCGCTGCGGTCCATGAATTCGACTCCAAATTCTATGGTTCCTGCAACAACAAAATTCTGAATTGACATTCCACCATACATGGTAGAAGTAATCAGAGTAACCTGGTCACCTGGACCAACTTCCAGATTTCCGGCAAGTTCGTCGCTTAATAATACTTCGTTCGGCATTTCAGGGAACCGTCCTTTTCTTAGAGCTCCTTCCAAATTAAGTCTTTCAATTTCCTTTGAGTTTTTTGAAAGTAAATCTACAGCCATACCGGAGACAATGCCTTGCTTTTTTGTTTCTCCATTTTCGTCAGGAGAATCTAATAAACCACCGAAGTTTATTCGTTGAACAAATTCCATGGTCGGGTAATCATTATGCAGGTTACTTATTAATTCACTTGCTCCTAGCAGTGCAAGATCGTTTGGCATCTGTTCTTTATTTTCGGCATATGCACGAGTCATTATTTTTACATGACCGGATGAATATTTTGCTGCAAATTCAATCGAATCACCCAATATGCCAGTGAAATAACAATGCATTAGTACAGTAAGTGCAACACCTGCAGTAACAACCAGAACCGGCAGCAAACTACGATTCCGGTCTCTTAATAAACCTTTAAATAAAAAACGTATCATTGTATTTTTCCTTTTATTGCGTCAGT
>CAZOLY010000118.1:0-10556 GCA_964580815.1 uncultured Bacteroidales bacterium | reverse complement strand
TTGCCGAGCATGCCATAACATTGATGCTGGCGCTTAACCGTAAGATCCACCGTGCGTATTTCCGGACAAGAGATTCAAATTTTACCCTTGACGGACTCCTGGGCTTTGATATGCATAACAAGACGGCAGGGATCATCGGCACGGGAAGAATAGGGAAAGCCCTTATTAAAATTTTGCTGGGCTTCGAGATGCACGTGCTTGCATATGACAAGTACGAGGACAAGGAACATGCGCAGAAGATGGGTTACAAATATGTCCCTCTTGACGAGCTTTTTGCCAAATCAGATATTATATCGCTTAACTGTCCCCTTACAAAGGAAACCGAATTCCTTATCAATAAGGAAAACATAAGAAAGATGAAGGACGGCGTAATGATAATAAATACAGGCCGCGGCAAGCTTATACGGACCTATGACCTTATACAGGCCTTGAAGTCCGGTAAAATAATGGCTGCGGGCCTCGATGTTTACGAGGAAGAAAGCGAGTACTTCTTCGAAGACCTCTCCAACAGGGTCCTTACGGATGATATCCTTGCACGCCTGTTATCATTTAATAATGTAATAATAACTTCCCACCAGGGATTCTTTACACGTGAGGCAATGTATAATATTGCACAGACCACCATGCAGAACATAAAAGACTTTATTGACGGCAAAGAGCTGAAAAACGAAGTTTGCCATAAATGCCCGCAATAATTTTATTACCTTTCCGGATTCAGTTTAACAGATTATATGGGCACAAAGAAACATAAGAAGAAAAAGTCAGGAGCTTTTGATAAAAGATCACTTACAAATGCTGTTCTCGGCATATTTTCCAATAATCCGAAAAAGAACTTAAATCACAAAGAGCTTGCAAAGCTGCTGTTCATAACAAAAAAGCCTGTCAGGCGGCTCATTATAGAGGTGCTGAATGAGCTGACGCAGAGGAATGACATTGAAGAGATTTACCCGGGGAAATTTAAATTACGGTCAAAGGGCGGCCATTTTATAGGCAAGGTGAATATAGCCGCGGGCGGTTATGGATTTGTAAACTCCGAATCTGTTGCCGAAGATATCTTTATTTCACAAAAAAACCTTAACCACTCATTAAACGGGGACACTGTGAAGGTGAACCTCTATGCAAAGAGGAAAGGCAGGAATCCCGAAGGTGAAGTTATTGAAATAATAGAAAGGTCGCGCGACACATTTGTAGGCATTGTTGATGTTAGCGACAATTTTGCCTTCTTCCTTACCGACAGCCGCCAGATGCCTTATGATATGTTCATCCCTGTTAATAAATTGAACGGTGCCAGGGACGGACAAAAGGTTATAGCCAAAATTACCGACTGGCCTAGTAATGCAAAAAATCCGCTGGGTGAGATCGTCGAGGTTCTCGGCGAGCCAGGGGATAACGAGACAGAAATGCATGCTATCCTCTCGGAGTACGGACTGCCATATAAATTCAGCAGGGAGGTTGAAGCCGATGCTGCACGTATCCCCGATAAAATACCAAAGACAGAATATGAGGCGAGGCGTGATTTCCGCGATGTGCCAACTTTCACTATTGACCCCGAGGATGCCAGGGACTTTGATGATGCGCTGTCACTGCGAAAGCTCCCCGGCGGCAAGTGGGAGGCAGGCATCCATATAGCGGATGTCACGTACTATGTAAAGCCCAAGACCCTGCTGGAGCAGGAAGCTTATGAGCGCGGCACTTCTGTTTACCTTGTTGACAGGGTTGTGCCCATGCTCCCCGAAAAGCTGTCAAACAACGTGTGCTCACTGCGCCCCAATGAAGAAAAGCTCTGCTTCTCGGCAGTCTTCACCCTTGATGATGAGGCCAATGTAATTGACGAATGGTATGGCAGGACTGTCATACTTTCCAACCGCCGGTTTACTTACAGGGAAGCACAAAAAATTATTGATACAGGTGAAGGCGACCTCAGGGATGAGGTTTTGAAACTTAATGAGCTGGCGAGGAAACTCAGAAAAAGAAGGTTTGACAATGGAGCCATTGATTTCGAGCGCGTAGAGGTAAGGTTTGATACCGATGATATGGGGCACCCCCTGAGGATCCTCTTTACTGAACACCGCGAGTCGAATGAACTTATCGAAGAGTTTATGCTGCTGGCAAATAAAAAGGTGGCCGAGCTTATAGGCAATGTTAAAGATAAAAAAGACAAAAAAACATTCGTATACAGGGTGCATGACAGGCCCGATGCAGGGAAGCTTGGTAAGTTCTCGCAGTTCATAAGAAAATTCGGGTACAGGATAAACCTGTCTTCGAATAAAAATATATCGGACTCATTAAATAAACTTATGGCTGACGTTAAAGGCAAAAAGATCCAGGACATGGTCGAGACACTGGCAGTGCGTACAATGGCCAAGGCAGAATATTCAACAACAAACATCGGCCATTACGGACTGGCGCTTAGGTTTTACACACACTTTACATCACCTATAAGGAGATACCCCGACATGATGGTGCATCATATGCTGGGTGATTACCTTGAAGGGAAGGATTCAAAAAACAGCAAGAAGTATGAGAAGAAATGCCGCCATTCGTCAGATATGGAGCAGCGTGCCGAGGAGGCTGAAAGGGCTTCAATAAAGTACAAACAGGTAGAGTTTATGCTTGACAAGATTGGCCGCCGGTATGAAGGTATCATTTCAGGAGTGGCAGAGTGGGGCATATATGTCGAGATAATAGAGAATTTATGCGAGGGACTCGTACCCATGAGGGAGCTGCTTGATGACTTTTATGAGTACGACGAAGACAATTACTGCCTGACAGGAAGGAATACAGGCAAGAAATACCAGCTCGGAGATACCGTCAATGTGGAAATACTTCGGGCCAACCTCCCCAAAAGGCAGCTCGACTTCGCCCTGGTTGAATAGCTCCGTTATAATCACCTATCACATTTTATATTATATTTGTTTTTCATCCACCTATACTTATAATTACCAATATGAATTATTTTATTAAATCAACAATTTGCCTTTTCTTATTTGTTGTGGTAACATCATGTTCATCAACAAGGTTGACAGAAGTTACGATTCTGCCCATAGAGCAATATAAGTATTATAAAGAAGTGAATGGCCTAAGAATTGCAATAGATCCTTATTCTGATCCCGACAGGATTAAAAAAACTTTCGGCACTAATTTATTGGATGACAACATATTACCAATATTTTTACTGATAGAAAACCATAATACGGATACAAGTTTTTATATAAATAAAGATGCAATTTGTTTAACTTTTTTAACAGTAACCGAATTAGAGAAATTAAAAGCCGAAAATATTGAAATTGAACAACTGGTATCAGCAATATATAACCTAACTTATCCTAATATTATGAATTTGCGCAATTATTTACGATCGCAGTACGGAGGTAATGTCAATTTGTATCCTTTAATTGCGAATACTGGTGAATTGATACTGGCAATATGGGGGGCCGGTATGACTATAAAGGAATTATCAAATATGCAAAAAATTGAAATTATTGAACATAATATAGTGAAACAAACTCTTATGGAAAAAACCATAAATCCCGGAGGATCAAATTCTGGTTTTGTCTATGTTAAAATTAAAGATATTAATGAACAAAATTATCTTTTTTCTATCCAGGCAACCGATTTTAAAAGCAATAAAAATATTAATTTCTATTATATTATTTCAGAGTAGTTTTATATAAATTTTAAAAACGTGAAAAAGCTATATACCTTTCTTCTGCTATTATTAATCCTAACAGGATGCATGACTTATAAATACTCTGCGAAAGAAAAGTTCGATTTGCCAGAATCTCCGTCAAATAAAATACCAATGTGTGTTGGCTATTATTTATCAGACCCGTTATGTACTTTTAAATTCCAAAAAGGACCATATAAAGATCAAACATTTTATTTTTATTTTGGTGAATCCTTTTGTTTTGGTATTGATAAAATGTTAAATAGTATTTTCAGTGAAGCAATACGATTGGATTCTTTAGGCAGTTCAGGGGTAAATCAAAAAATAGAGGCTATTGTTATACCTGAAATCAGTTCCAGTAATATGTTATTACCAATGACCAAATTCAAAGATATCGAAATGATCATCAGAATTAAATACACTGTGATTGACAAAAATAAAAATATATTGTGGATCGACGATATTCAGGGAGAAGGAATAACTCGTTGGAATAAAAAATTTCTTTTATCCAGTTTTAACCCACTATTGATGATTTATCGTGTCTTCAAACATCAAAAAAGAGATATGGTTAAATGTATGCGACTGACTTTAGAAGATCATTTTAAAAATGCCTATTCAAGTTTTATAAATAGTAGATTCTGGACTAAGTAAAGAGAATATTCTTTATTCGCCCTTCCATTTCAAACACTATTTTAATATAAGCACAGCTTAAATCACACTATAATGTGATTAATACCCATTATAAGTCTTTTTATACTAATTCGTACCCATAAATCATATTTTATTGTGATTTAAATTGTACTATTAAAATTTTTGAACTACTTTTACTGAAAAATCACACTATAATGTTAGCTAATATTCTTGGTGAAACCATTAAAAGCCGTAGAAAAGAACTGGGAATAACCCAACCGCACCTGGCTGAACTGGCAAACATAAGCACCAATACGTTATATAAGCTTGAACGCGGACAGGGCAATCCTACATTGGATGTCTTATACAAACTGGCAGAAGTTTTAGGTTTGGAATTAAAGCTGGAGGTTAAAAAATAAACATTGAATAAATGAGAGCAGTAGAAATATACAGAAATGGGATCTTTGCCGGAATTCTTACTGAAGAAAGCCGCGAGAGTTATATTTTCCGTTATGATGATGCCTATTTCAATGATAACAGTAAAGCTGCCATTAGTTTGACGCTTCCAAAAATAAAACAGGAATACACAAGTAAATTTTTATTCCCTTTTTTTTTCAATATGCTAAGTGAAGGCGTAAACAAAAAAATACAGACCACCCAATTGAAAATTGACGAAACCGACAACTTCGGTTTGCTAATGGCAACAGCTCAGTGCGACACTGCAGGAGCAATAACGGTGAAACCCATTCCGGTAAAGTGAATTTAAAAGAATTTAAATATTGTCCCGGAACTCTGGCAGAAGGATTTACAACTTACAGTCCGGGTTGTTTACGCAGTTTATTCAATGGAAAAAAAGTTCATCATTATCTGCAATACGAAACCCCTCAACAAAACGAAAAAGTAGCTGAACAGTTTTTAGAAAACAGAAAACACATTTCTATCTCAGGTGTTCAGGAAAAGCTTAGTTTAATCCTCGAAAAAAATATATTACGTTTAACTAAAGAAGGCGAACAGGGGACATACATATTGAAACCCATACCAAGAGACTTAAAGAAAGTTGATCAGGTTCCGGCAAATGAACACCTCACAATGCAAATTGCAAAGCAGGTGTATAGTATAAATACAGCGGGGAATGCAATGATCTTTTTTAAAGACGGCTCGCCTGCCTATATTACCAGGAGATTTGATATAAAGAAAGAAGGAGGAAAATGGGGGAAGGAAGATTTTGCCTCCCTGGCCGGAAAAACAAAAGATAATGCCGGCGCGAATTTTAAATACGAATACAGTTATGAAGAATTAGGGCTATTGATACAAAAGTATGTCCCTGCTTGGAGAGTTGAAATTGAAAAGTACTTTTCTTTAGTAGTATTCAATTTTCTATTCTCAAATGGCGATGCGCATTTAAAGAATTTCTCCCTGTTAGAATCTTTAAAAGGTGATTATTTATTAAGCCCTGCTTATGACCTGATAAATACAAGGCTGCATGTTGATGATACCGATTTTGCATTAGATAAGGGACTATTTAAAAATGATTTTAAGAGTGACCAATACAAAAAAAGCGGGCATCCATCCAAGGCAGATTTCAAGGAATTTGCTATACGAATAGGAATATTAGAGAGCAGAATTGAAAAACTTCTTTCTCCATTTATAGAGAATCAAACCTTTGTAAAAACTTTAATTAATCGTTCCTTTTTAAGTGAACCAAATAAAAGAGGATATTTATTGATGTACAACACAAAAAGAAATTTACTAAAAGGATAAATAATCAGTGAATTCAGGGAATATTTACTTCCCGCACACAACGGAATCAAATACCGATCCCCCTATGGCGATAAGAAATTTGGTTATCACGTGCGTTGCGTTAAGGACTAATTCTAAAAGTTTGTTGATAACAAAGCGCCAACAAGCTTTCATTTTTTATGTCCAATTACTAACTTTCTCCCGGATAAACATCCTGAAATGCTTCTTAACTATATATGGGTTGGATTCCTCCTTGTGGGCTTCATTGTTGCCCTGATACGGGTAGCAGGTTATTACTTCCGCGACTTTTTTGCCGATTATATCGGAATAATATTTGACAGGGCAGACCTTGAAGTGTTCTCTGCCATTGTAAACAGCACCTTTAACATGGCAGAGACATCCATTAAAATTGCCATCTACCTTATAGGTGTCATGACGCTCTGGCTGGGCATAATGAAGATAGGAGAAAAAGGGGGCGCAATAAATGCATTATCGAGAATGGTATCCCCCTTCTTCCGCAAGATATTCCCCGAGCTTCCTGAAAATCATCCTGCCACGGGCTCCATGCTCATGAACTTCTGCGCCAACATGCTCGGTCTGGATAATGCCGCCACGCCACTCGGACTAAAGGCTATGAAAGACCTGCAGCAAATAAACACCAAAAAGGATACGGCCTCCAACTCAATGATCATGTTCATTGTGCTAAATACATCCGGACTGACGATAATACCGATAAGCATCATGGCTATAAGGGCGGCCAGCGGGGCTATGGATCCCACGGATGTTTTTGTGCCGCTGCTGCTGGCGACATATTTTGCGACCTTGGCCGGACTCATAGCCGTGGCCATAGTTCAGAAAATAAACCTGTTTAACAGGGTTGTCCTTGCCTACCTGGGAGGGATCACTGCTTTTATAGCCCTTGTGATATGGTACCTCCACAGTATAGAGCAGCCGCGCGTGGAATTAATATCGAGGTTCGCGGGCAATTTTATACTGTTTATGTTTATCATAACATTTATATGGCTGGGTATAAGAAAAAAAATAAATATCTACGAGTCATTTATTGAAGGCGCAAAGGAAGGTTTTCAAGTTGCCATAAATATTATCCCTTACCTCGTGGCGATGTTATTCGCTATAGGGGTTTTCAGGGCATCGGGGGCCATGGATTTCATTATCGGGGGACTTGACAAATTTTTCGGGCTTTTCGGCATAAACACCGATTTTATCCCTGCCCTGCCTGTCGCATTCATGAAGCCCCTGAGTGGCAGCGGAGCACGGGGACTTATGGTTGAGGCTATGCAAACCTATGGAGCCGACTCTTTTGTGGGGAGGCTTGCATCAACTTTCCAGGGCACGACAGAGACGACCTTTTATACCCTTGCCGTGTATTTCGGGGCTGTAAACATTAAAAAAGTGAGACATGCCGTATCGTGCGGACTAATAGCCGACCTGGCCGGTGTTGTCGCTGCAATATTTATAGCATACCTGTTTTTCCACTAATCAAACTGGTAGTATATTCCCATTGTAAGGAAGTTATTATAGTCGCCATTGGTATACCCGAATATCTGTGCAATAATGCCGTAGTTGGCATTGGTATTCTCATAGTCCCTTATTGAAAACAGCGAATAGGAATATCTTATATTGGCAATAAAATTATCGGATATCTTATAGTTAAATCCGAGCAGCCAGCTCAGGTCAAACTTTTTAAATCCTGATATCTCCTCGTCTGTAAATTTATAACCGTTCTCTTCACCTTTTTTCGCAAAAAGGTACCCGGGTACCAGTCCGGCGTCAATAATGAACTTTTCCTTTATTGTAAAGTTTACCATCAGGGGGAGATCAATATAATGGAGGGTAAGTGAGTAGGTTTCAAAATCGTCCTTGCTTGTTCTTTTCCTTGCCCCCTTGCCGTTATATTTTATTTCCATCTGGGCACCCCAGGCATCGCTGAACTTTGTATTTACGAACACTCCTCCCTGGAATCCGAGCTTATCGAACCCTGCATATGTGTCGCCGTCAACCTGGCTTGCGCATATGCCGAGCAATGCGCCCCCGTTAAACCGCTGTGCAGATAAAACTGCCGGCAAAGCAAGCAAAGCTATTATTATTAGTTTTTTCATAAATTTTTATTCAGGATAACAAACCTACTCTTTTTAAATATATTCCTTTATAAGTTTCCGCTTAAGTACTTCCACTCCCCTGCTTGCTTTCTCCTTTATAAATTCCACTTTGCGGTAGACGGGTGCCATAATCTCGTTAGGGTCAATAACGTATATGGGACAGCCCTGGGGAGTATAGTTTATCAGTCCGGCTGCAGGATAGACGATCAGGGATGTTCCTACCACGGCAAAAATGTCGGCGGTGCTGGAGATAAATGCCGCTTCCTCGATTGCCGTCACACCCTCGCCGAACCATACAATATGGGGCCTCAGCTGGTGTCCCTTTTCACATTTGTCACCGGGCTTTATATCTTTGTAACCTATATCATAAATAAGGTCGGGGTCGCCCGTGCTCCGCGCCTGGGTCAGCAGTCCGTGCAGGTGAAGAACATTCTTGCTGCCCGCCTTCTCGTGGAGGTTGTCAACATTCTGTGTAATGATGTGAACATCGAAATAATTCTCCAGGTCCACCAGTCCGGTATGCCCTGCGTTGGGCACAGCATCTTTAAGCTGGGTGCGCCTTTCATTATAAAAGTTGAGGACAAGCTCCATATCTTTTGCCCATCCTTCGGGACTTGCTACTTCGGTGACGTTGTATGTTTCCCATAGCCCCCCGGTTTCCCTGAATGTTTTTATCCCGCTCTCCCTGCTTATTCCCGATCCTGTGAGCACAACAAGTTTATGCATTATATCCGGACTTTAATGTTTCTGCAAATTTATATAATAGAATAACCAATGAACCAATAAGTTTATAAAAAAATTCCAAAAGCATAATTATATTAGTAATTTTATCAATATGTATTACCGCAGAAAAATATTGTTGGCACTATTGCAACAGTTTGATGGAAAGCTTGATAAAATAAGCTTCCAGAAATTACTTTTCCTGGTCACAAAACACCAGGAACAAGCATCATATCATTTTGTTCCTTATAAACTTGGATGTTATTCCTTTCAGGCAAATTCTGACTTGCATACTCTTGACAAGTATGGACTAGTCTCAGAAACAGATATGTATTGGACAAAAAATGATTCAATGAATTATTACTCTCAATTGAAATTCAAAGACCAGGCAGCTATTAGTTCTATAAAAAATCTTTATGGTAATTTAAGCAAAAATGAATTAATAAAATTCACCTACGACAAATATCCCTATTTTGCTATAAACAGTACAATTGTAGCAAATATTCTTAATAATGAGAATATTGACAATATTAAAAGACAAAGACCTGTAATAACTAATACTGTCTTATTTACCATTGGATATGAAGGTATTACACTGGAACAATATTTAAATAAATTGATAATTAATGACGTGAAGGTATTGTGTGATGTGAGAAAAAATCCATTGAGCATGAAGTACGGATTTAGTAAAAACCAACTTAAAAATGCATGTAGCGGAGTTAATATAGAATATATTCATATTCCGGAATTAGGTATTAAATCTGATAAAAGAACCCGACTAAATACTCAGGCTGATTACGATAAATTGTTTACTTTTTATCGAAATGCCGTTTTAGCAAAAGAAAGGACAAGACAGGAAGAAATTTTGAATATACTTAAAACAAAAAAACGACTAGCCCTAACCTGTTTTGAAGCAAATATTTCTCAATGCCATCGTAAACATTTGGCTGAATCTATTGCCAAATTAGATGGTTTTAATTATGAAATAATGCACATTTAATAATTGGGACATTTCATCCAAAGGCTGAAACACAATTAAAACTCTTTTAAATCTGCCCTAAATATCCTTTCACCTCTCAAGTGGATTTAACCAACGGAGTATTATGGATCTCATCATATCCCCTGGAGTCAGCAAATTCATAGGCCTGGTGCATGAAAGCCTGGAGCCTTGTGTCTATGCCGATATCATCCTGTCCGTCGTAGGCTATATCCACCCATGGTATATTATCATGGTCTTCCCTGAACTTTGTTGACAGCGAGCAGATCAATGTTCCCGGCATGCAGGTGAAGGGCAGTATATTAACTATGCCCGACGCTTTTTTCCTTGCAAGGGTTGCCGCCGTGCCCAGTGCAATCGGCGGGTCACCGTCATAATCTTTATGCACGTAATCATTGCAAAGAGTGAGTATGTCATCGAGGTGCACTTCCTTTTCGGTGTCTATATATTCTTTTACCTGCCTGTGTATGTTCCAGTGTGTTATATTCTGAGAGTATTGCTGTATCTTTGATTTTATCAGTCCCTTGTAATCGTTATTCCAGAGGCTGTCCCTTGTATACCTGTATGTGGAATATATCAGCCACTCATGAAACGGGCCAATGACAGTCTCGGCGCCCAGCGCTTCCAGCTTTTTCAATATCCCGCCATTACAAAAAGCATTATCCCTCATAAAGATCTCACC
>CAZOLY010000117.1:0-10580 GCA_964580815.1 uncultured Bacteroidales bacterium | reverse complement strand
TCCAGGGACTGGAACAATACTTTCAGTGACGGTAGCTCGATAGTATTCTTTAATGATTCATATCCTGCTTTGACAGCTGCAACAAGCAGAAAAATAAAGGTGAATCTGAATATTGCCCTGGACCAGCCAAGAAAAAAATATGTTACTATTGCTATGATTGTTAAGACAACCATGCCAACAGGTATTAGAATCATGCTGTAAGGGGAGTCATATGAATACAGAATTTTTCTGATAAGAAACCTATTGACACCATATATAAGAATAAATAATGTTCCCACAAATAGTCCGAGAAACTTGGCAAATCCTACAATCATAGGATAGCTGTCACGAGTCATATCTATGAAGTTATAGTGTATGATCATTCCTATCAGTGCTGAAAGAAAAACAAAAACAACAAGCAAAAAAGTATATTTTGTATAAAATAGCTCAATGAATTTTGAGCGAATTGGATTTAGCTTTTTTTTATGGTGCAGGAAGATATTTGAATATTTATGAACAGGACTGATAATCAGTTGCAGAAAAAATGCAATTAAAATGCTGATAGCACTGCCTAATATTATTAGGTTCAGATTCCATGATATGAACAGGAATAAAATAATTCCCCAGCTTCCTAAAACAATACCTCCTATATGGCTTAACTGTATATAAGGTAACAGACGTTTGCTCTGGTCCCTGATGTAAATATTATTTACAGAGTGCCAAAAAGTCAGCAATACAATAATATTAAAGGGGAACATTAATGTAAATGGCAGCATAAGCGGATATCCGCGGGCTTGCAGATTCACCAGATCACGAAATTCGGCAAAATAAAATAAGAGTATTGTAATAATTCCGATTATAAGATAATTAAATATTGTAAAAATCCTGAATGATATCCTGCTTGAAAAGAAAGTGTAAATTGACATTAATATTACTCCAAATAATCCTGACATTATAAAAGCCAAAGGAATCTGGTCGGTCTGAAATGCATCCAGGAATATAGCATGGGAGCCAATATCGAATGAAGCCAGGTAGATACCTACGCATATAGCCTGCAGAGAGGTTATTATCAGCATAAAAACCTCCCGGGGCTTAATCTTTAATGATTTCAAAATGAAAGCAAACATGCTGGTATTGGCTTCAATTTAAATCCTAAATAAAAATAGTAATATAACTGGTTAATAATCTATCCCTTAAAAGCGGGATAAAAATAAGAAATATATTATGGAAATCAAGATTTCTAGTGTAAAGTATAAATATATTCATGGAGATAATTGAATGAATCGTGTAATTTTTTTTTGCCAGGCCATAAACTTAATGCAAATATTGAGATTGCTTTTAATTAATTACAATAAATATTTTATGCTATATGTCCGGCATAAAAGAACCTTCAGATAGAAAATATCCAAGAAGACGAGAGGCAGTAGTTGCAGTCCTGACTATTTGCGGGGTTTCAAAGCTTCATATCCAAGGTGCTGGGCGTAGTTATCAAGTATTATAAGTGCGGTATATGCTTCGACAACGGGCCATACCCGTGCAACAATAGTAGGATCGCGCCGTGTTACGGCAGCAAGTTGTTTATTTTCAAGGCTTACTTTATCGATAGTAAGCTGTGGCCTGGCTATTGTAGGTGTAGGTTTTACCGTTACCCGGGCAATAATATCCTGTCCGGTAGTCAGTCCCCCTGTTATGCCCCCTGCATTATTGGAAGTAAATATCACTTTGCCGTTTTTTACTCTCATCGCGTCATTGCATTGTGAACCAGTCATCTTTGCTGCCCGGGTACCACAACCTATTTCAACAGCTTTGATAGTACCTATGCTCATTAATTTTCCCAGTTCGCCGTCGAGTTTATTAAAAACAGGTTCACCCACGCCTGCGGGGACACCCGAGACAATAACTTCAACTGTCCCTCCCGAAGAATCTCCTTCATTCATAATTCGTATTATCTCTTTATTCATAGCATCGGCAGCTTCAAGATCAGGGCAGAACAGATTTGGATTAATTCCGTATTTCTCCCTTATCTCTCCCACATCGAATAGTGGCTTTGGAATGTCGGGTATCCTGTCCTCCAGGGTTGCTAATATAGCGGTCTTTTCCAGGAAGCGTAAATCCTGGTTATACTTTCCCGAGGCAAAGAGGTACTGGTATATAGGGTCGTATTTCTTCCTGATCTGGCGGTATGATGCTGCTTTTTTTCTTATTTCTTCAACAGGCATATTACCCATACTGACTCCTGCGGCTTCTTTGACGTAAGCTGTCACTTCTATGCCGTGGTCTTTAAGTATTCTTTTAGCAATACAGCCTGCTGCCACAATACATGAGGTGTAGCGGCCGCTAAAAAATCCGGCTCCTATTGAGTCATCCCATTCGCCATATTTCCGGTATGATGCGTAAGATGCGTGTCCGGGCCGCGGGGTTCGGTTTGTTACGCGGTATTGTTCTATATGTTCAAAATGCCTGTCAAGGTTAGGAATAAGAATTACAAAAGGAGTGCCATTGGTATAGCCTTTATTTGAAAAGCCAGGCATAGTATCGGCAGCATTAACACCGCTGTAGATAATGGGCACATCGGGTTCTCTTCTGGGTGATGTCAGCTCTCCCTGTCCGGGCTTTCGCAGCATTAACTCGGTATATATCTCCTCTTCCCTGAACAGGTATCCGGGCGGAACACCCTGAATATTAATTGATAATCCTTCCTGGTAAGAACCGCCGGCAACAGTTGTTTTGAACAGTATTCCATATGTACATCCTAACATATCTATTATTATTTATTGGTTATTTACTATTATGTTATTATTAGTCTGTCAGTTTAATATTAGCTCCCAGACTTTTCATATCTTCAACAAAAGAGGGATAAGTAATGCTGACAGATTCAGCAGCATCCACAACAGTCTGTCCTTCAGAAGCTATTCCTGCTAAAGTCAGGGCCATAACCATACGGTGGTCATCGTAGCCGCAGACATTTGCTCCGGCAAGTTTACTTTTTTTTATTATTAGTCCGTCTTCAAGTTCCTCCACCTCTGCGTTCATCTTTTTAAGTTCAGTTGCCATGGCACTTATCCTGTCACATTCTTTCAGGCGGGCCTGGGCAACATTAAACAGGCGTGTCCTGCCTTTGGCAAAACATGCTACCACAGCAAGGGCAGGCAACGCATCGGGCGTTGCGTTCATATCTATTTCAATACCATGGAGCTTGTCACTGCTGACAAGGACTCCTTCATTTGTATGTTTAATACGGGCGCCCATTTTTTCTATGAACCTGAATACCTCCTTATCTCCCTGGTGATCGGAAAAATCCAGTCCCCTGATTAGAACATTTGCACCTGCAATGGCCGCAGCACAGAGGGGAAAAGTGGCAGAAGAAAAATCTGCAGGGATAATCCGTTCAAATGCTTTATAGCTCTGGCCGCCTTCTATTTTAAACCAGTCAAGTCCCTTATTTTCGTATTTTATTCCCTGTCTTCGAAGCCAGTCAAAAGTTATTTCAAGATATGGCTTTTCATGCAGATTTTCAACAATTATTTCAGTATTGTTTTCTGCAAGAGGACAGGCAATCAGCAGGGCGGTGACAAATTGCGAACTTATGCCATTTACCGCTGTCTTTCCTCCTTTTATTGGCCCCCTGACAATAACGGGACATTTACCATTTGTTGAATCTACTTCCACGCCAAGGTTTTCCAAGGCGGCGAGCAAAGGTATCATGGGCCTTTGCCTTATTGATGCGTCACCGTCAAATGTGACGGGATGTGATGCCAGGGCTGCCAGGGCAGTTAATATCCGTAATGTTGTGCCGGAATTCCCGACGTCAATTTTTTTACAGTCAGCTGTTATTATTCCTTTGATGCCGGTAATTTCAAGGTCCCTGAGCTGGTTTACAGCGGCTCCGAACTCTTTAATGCCATTTATGCATGACAGGGTATCCGATGATATTAAAGGGTTTACAAGTAAAGATTTTCCTTCAGCCATGCCTGCAATAGCCACAGCACGAATCGTATGTGATTTGGAAGCCGGTATTTGAATTTCACCGGTAAGGTGTGATTTTTCAGAAATAAGTTTCAATTTTATTTAAATTATATGGCTGAACAAAATCTCGGCGAAAATAATGAATCAGTGGTTTTTAAACAAATAAATATTAGATGCCTTTTATAATAAGTATTAATTGGTGAATTAACGGTTTTTATGCCGGTTTACCCTTATTCTGACAGTCTGATTTCCAAATCATCTATCAGTTCACCTGATAATATGCCACTGGCAATTTCCCGTACTTCACCTGTCATACGCAGGTTCCAGCCGTTATCAATTTCAATGGTCAGTATCCCTCCCTGCATTTTTACCATAAGATGCCTGTCAGCCAATCCGCGTTTAACCAGTACGCTGGCAACAGCACATGAAGAACTGCCCGAAGCAAGGGTGTAACCTGCACCTCTCTCCCAGATTAATATTTCAACAAGATTTTCAGATATTATCTTTACAAATTGTACATTTATACGATTCGGAAAAAGAACATGATTTTCAAGTAAAGGTCCGTATTTTTTAATTTCACTAATGTCAAGCTCATCTTTTATTATCACACAGTGAGGATTTCCTACCGATACACAGTTTACCTCATATTTCCTGTCACCGGCGGTTAAGCTCTGAGCGATGAATTCATTTTTATCAGAATTAACAGGTATTCCCCTGCTGGTAAAAATGGCTTTGCCCATGTCAATCCTTATAGTTTTTGCACGTTTGTTCTCTTCTTCCATGATTTCTGCCTTAACAATCCCTCCGGGGGTTTCGACAGAGAATTTTTCATTTTTGGTAAACTTATAATCATATAAAAATTTACAGAAGATCCTCAGTCCGTTACCACTTTTCTCGGCTTCAGAACCGTCAGGATTATAGATCTTCAGTCCGAAGTCCGCTTTTTCCGAAGTTACTTTTAATAAAACACCGTCGGTACCTATTCCGTAATTGACATTGCAAATGCGCCTGACAGCATTACTGGTAAGAGTGAAGCTAATATTTTCGCTATCAAGGACTATATATTCATTTCCTAATCCGTGTGATTTTACGAAGAAATCTTTTTCCATTTGTTGATGAACATTTTAAAGACTACCTAAAGCTAAATAAAATTATCCACTAAATCCTCAAACGATTCTCTTTTCCTTATCAGCCTGTCATTACCATTGCCATCTATCAGCACTTCGGCAGGCCTTAACCTGTTGTTATAATTTGAGCTCATTGAATAGGCGTAGGCCCCTGAATCCAGTATACCAATAATGTCATTCTCGTAAATTTCAGGAAGAACCCTGTCTTTTGCCACTATATCCCCGCTTTCGCAAAGATTCCCGACGATCCAGATGCTCTCGGAGTTTTTAGACGGGGTTGAATCCTTTCTGTATATTTCAATGTCGTGATGTGAATCATAAAGCATTGGCCGGGGCAGAACATTGAATCCGATATCAGTCCCTATATATTTAATATCATGGTTTAATTTTATTGCATTTACCGTACCGAGCAGTATGCCACATTCGGCAATAATATACCTGCCGGGCTCGACGATAAATGTAATTTGCCTTCCATATATTCCGGTCCAGTTAACGATCATCAGGGTAAGCTTCTTTCCCAATGTTTGAAGGTCCAGGCGCTTCTCATTGTTTTGCTTTTTATAGGGTATACCGAAACCGCCGCCAAAATCGATGAATTGCAGGCTGTCAAACTGTCCGGCTATATCCAGTATTATTGCTGAACTAGTCAGATATGCTTCTGAGTCCATGAATAATGAACCTATATGCTGGTTAATACCGGTAAGTTTAAGATCGTACCTTGCAAGAATATTCTTTACGTCCTCCATATGTTTTATGTCAATGCCGAATTTTGTGCCATGTCCGCCTGTTATAACTTTACTGTGATGGCCTGTTCCTATTCCGGGATTTATTCTGACTGCAACGTCCCCTCCGGGATTTAATTTTCCGAATAACTCTAATTGCGAAACGGAATCCACGCTTATTTTAACACCGGACTGAACAGCATAAGATAATTCTTCCGCAGACACGTTGTTGCAGACGTAAAAAATCTGCTCAGGGCTGAAGCCCGCTTTCAGATTAACATATATTTCCCCGGCAGAAACCGCATCGACATATAATCCTTCGCCCCTTACAATTTTTAATATCTCGACATTGCTGTTTGCCTTTGGTGAATAGTTTACAACAAAATGAGGATAGTCAATAATTTTTATAATCTCCTTGCACCTGCTTCTGAGTATTGATTCGTTGTATACATATAAAGGACTGCCGTATTTTTCAGTAAGCTCAACCGGACTGGTATTACCGTAGAAGTTTAATTCCTTGCTTATTTTTGCATAAAGGTAATTCATTCCTGCAGTTCAATTATTTTAAATTTGTTGAGTATATTTACTCCCGTTTTAAAACAAAAATCATGGCGAAGATAAACGAAAATTATTTAAAATTACAGGTAGGTTATCTATTTCCGGAGATTGAAAGGAGAGTAAATGAATATACAAGGGTTAATCCGGCAAATAAGATAATAAAGATGGGCATCGGGGATGTTACCCTTCCGCTGGTACCTTCGGTTATCAAAGCATTTCATGAGGGCGTTGACGAGATGTCAAAGATTAAAACATTCAGGGGTTACGGACCATATGAGGGATACAGATTTCTGCGGGAGGCTATTGTAAAAAATGATTATAATAGCAGGGGAGTACAGATAGATATTGATGAAGTATTTATTTCTGACGGTTCGAAGAGCGATACGGGGAATATACAGGAAATATTTGGCAATGATAACAGGATAGCCATTACTGATCCTGTATATCCTGTATATGTTGATACTACGGTAATGGCGGGGCGTACAGGGAAAATGCAGGATAATGGCTATTTCGAAGGTGTTATATATATGCCATGCACGGAAGAGAATAATTTTATTCCTGATATACCACGGGAAAAAGCAGATATAATATATTTATGTTTTCCTAATAATCCTACGGGGGCCACGGCTTCAAAGGAGGATTTAAAGAAATGGGTTGATTATGCTGCTTCCTGCAATTCGGTTATTCTTTATGACTCAGCTTATGAGGCTTACATACAGGACGATAACATACCCCATTCTATATTCGAGATAGAAGGAGCAAGGAAAGTGGCTGTTGAGTTCAGGAGTTTTTCGAAAACAGCCGGATTTACAGGCACAAGGTGTGCATATGCAGTTATACCTAAAGAACTGATGGTTCTGACACCAAAAGGTGACAGGTACCCGTTACATTCATTATGGTACAGGAGGCAGTCGACAAAGTTTAACGGGACATCATATCCGGTACAGAAGGCTGCATATGCTGTCTATTCGGAAGCTGGCAGAAAGGAGGTCAGTGAAGTCATTCAATATTATATGGAAAACGCCAGGATTATGAGGGAAAAATTGTCACAACTGGCTTTCAGGGTCTTTGGAGGGATAAATGCCCCGTATGTATGGGTAAAATCAACAAAAAATATTGATTCGTGGAAGCTTTTCGATAAACTGTTAAGAGATGCAAACGTCGTAGCTACGCCTGGTTCCGGTTTCGGACCTTCAGGAGAAGGTTATTTAAGGTTTTCAGCCTTCGCGTTGCGGGATAATATGCTCGAGGCCATGGAGAGGATAAAGAACATACGGTTATAATATAAGATACCCTGCTAACGTTAGCTGTTTCGAATGTTTCGCATTTTATAAGGGAAGGATAGCTGATATAAGGTTGCATTTATAATTATACCAGGTATAACAAAGATATTTTTTATGAAAATCGGTTTTGATGCCAAACGTGCTTTTTTTAATATAAGCGGACTGGGAAATTACAGCAGGAATGTCCTGCGTGCATTATACTCATATTTTCCTGAAAATGAATACGTTTTATATACTCCTTCCGGGAAGGGCTCTCTTTTTAAGGCTGCTGAAGGAAAATTTATTATTAAAGAACCCTCAGGATTTATTTACAGGAACTTCCCGGGCTACTGGAGAAGTTTTTCGCTTGCAGGGCAGGTAAAAAGAGATAAGCCGGATATTTTTCACGGTCTTAGTCATGAGCTTCCATATAATATTCATAAATCAGGCATAAAAACTGCAGTTACAGTTCATGACCTGATCTTTTTAAGATTTCCGCACCTGTATAGGTACGCGGACAGGAAGATATATCAAAGGAAATTCAGATATGCCTGTCAGATAGCCGACCTGGTGATAGCCGTCAGCAAGCAGACGGCAGATGATATAAAATTTTTTTTTGGCATTGATGAATCCAGGATAAAAGTTATATACCAGGGCTGTAACCCGGTTTTCAGAAAAGAATTAAATAATGCTGAGAAGGAGGGGATAAGAAAAAAATACGGATTCCCCGGATCTTACGTATTATATGTAGGAACTATCGAAGAGCGAAAGAACCTTCTGTCACTGTTAAAAGCGATGGATGCCGGAAAGTTGAAATTACCTCTGGTTGTAATTGGAGCCAGGACAGGCTATTATAAAAAGGTAAAAAAATATATTGATCAGAGTAAAAAAAGGGAAGTATACTTCCTGGAATCGATAGTAAATGAGGATCTGCCGGCAATATACCAGGCGGCAAATGTATTTGTTTACCCTTCGGTTTTTGAAGGATTTGGCATACCTGTCATTGAGGCTCTGTATTCAAAGACACCTGTAATAACATCAAAACATGGTTGCTTCCCCGAGGCGGGAGGACCTTCATCTTTGTATGTTGATACCGTTAATGTTGAAGAGCTTGCTGATGCAATAAAAAGGGTGGTTGAAGATTCGGAGTTGCGTAAAAAAATGATCAGTGAAGGATATCGTTATGTACAGAAGTTTAATGACAATATCGTGGCAACGAATATTATAAATGCTTATAAAGACCTGTTGAAAAGTGGATAAGGATATTCAGTCGGCTTTAAAAGTCTTGCAGCAGGGGGGCACAATATTATATCCAACCGATACCATATGGGGCATAGGTTGTGATGCGACAAATGAGAAAGCTGTCAGGCGTGTATATGAAATAAAAAAAAGGGAGGACAAGGAAGGTATGCTTGTGTTGCTTGACTCACCGGATCGACTGGAAAGGTATGCAGAGGTTCCTGATATAGCATGGGATTTAATTGAGGCAGCCGTGAATCCCCTTACAATAATTTATCCGGGAGCCAGGAATCTGGCAGCCAGCCTTTTTGCTGCAGACGGATCTGTTGGGATCAGGATTGCAAAAGATAATTTCTGTAAAAAGCTGATTCAGCAGTTTAAAAGGCCTGTTGTATCCACATCGGCCAATATAAGCGGGACGGCGGCTCCCCGGATATACGCTGAAATCAGCAAAGAGATAATCAATTCTGTAGATTACGTGGTGAGCTACAGGAAGGATGATTTGATAAAAGCAAAGCCGTCGGGCATAATAAAGCTCGGGCTCAAAGGTGAAGTTAAGGTTATAAGGGAATAGGGATGCTGTTCCTGTAAAAGCATAGGCGCTGTCCCTATAGCTTTTTTATATAAGGTTCAATTGCTTTAGCCTGGGTATACTTGGTGACAAAGGCATCGCGGTCTGTGACGGTTGAGAAAAGGTACAGGGCATAGCCACCCCAGCCGCCCCCGCAATACTTGCGGGCGAGGCAATTTTGAGCTTCAATCAGTGAATTCATTCCTTCATCTGTTTGTGCCTTGTAGCTCATTCCCACAGCCTCAGCCAGCTTATGAAGGTCTTCATTCAGTACCGCACCGGCAGCAACCTGGCTGGCCCTGAATATCAGTTCATAGTTACGTTTTTTTTCTGCGACGCTGGGTGTGTCGTGTTCGTATCTGGTAAAGTACAGGGCCATAAGTCCTTTTAACATGTTGCCGCTACGTTTAATATGCAGCCGGGGGCGCTTTCCGCTATGCCATACGCACAAACCCGTTTCCTGGATAACCGCCGGATCCTGCCAGCCTACGCCCAGTCTCAGCTCACTGTCAACCCCGTCCTCACCGTTAAGAAGTGCCCATGCCCCACTCCCTCCTAGTCCGGACCTCTTCTCATAGTCCCAGCTTTGTAAAGAGACAAGGGGCGATATGGCACAATTTACCACGAAACCGCCTGCTTTTGCAAAGCGTGGCACATCAAGCCATCCCCCGGCGAAGTCGACCCTCAATGGCGCTTCCTGGGGTGCGCGAATCCATTTTACGATGCTGGTCGTAGATACCGGTTCAAATTTGGGCGGGGTTTTTGGCAGTACATAATATTGAGCTCCAGCCCGGGAGCATAATTTACGTTTTCTTTCAGTATACTGGTCATCTTCAGTGACAGCCAGAATATCAGGTTTAATGTTGAGAAAATGGTCCTTAAAATCCAGTCCTATTTCCATATTTGTGCCTATAACGACATCATCAACCATCTCAAATGCCTGGATAAGAGCTTTTTTATGCTCCTGCGGTATTGAAGGGCGGCGTTTTTTGTGTTTCCATAAAACCTCGTCTGAAGCAAAGCATACTGTTAAGTGATCTCCCAGGGCTTTGGCTTCAGTGAAGAACTGAATATGGCCGGCATGCAAAATATCATAACATCCCGAAACAAAAATTTTTTTCATAAAAAAAATATGGTTGCAGGTAAATATAAAATA
>CAZOLY010000116.1:0-10682 GCA_964580815.1 uncultured Bacteroidales bacterium | reverse complement strand
GACAGAAACGGTGCCTTTAACCGTACCGGCATACAGGGAACCTATTCATATCATATTACAATGAGCACTTACCAGCTATCTTTCGGTCTCTCACTAACAGGTTTTCAGTTCAGGATAGACGAAGATAAAATTCAGACCTATGATCCCAGCGACAGGTTATTGATGGAAACTAAAAAATCGGCATTAATTCCGGATGCAAACTTCGGAGTATATTATACGGACAGGCACATCTATGCCGGAATTTCCGGATTGCAGTTATTTCAAAGTACCCTGAAACTTAGTGGAAATGAAGGTATTGGTTTCAAAATGATAAGACACTATTATCTCATGGCCGGCTACAGGTTTGATATAATTGATTTTCTCCTTGCCGAACCGTCATTCCTTTTAAAAACGACAGAAAAGGGGGTAGCGCAGCTTGATATGAATCTCAAGTTTTATTTCAAAGAAGACTACTGGGCCGGAGTGTCATACAGAACAGGCGGAAGAAGAAACATCTTTGAAGAAGCTACAGCAGGGACAGGATCATCAATTATAATAATGGCCGGAGCCAGGGTGGATAAATTCTACTTTGGATATGCTTTCGACTATACATTAAGCAGTATCGGAAAATACAGCATAGGCTCACACGAGATTATGCTTGCCGTAAAATTTGGTGACAGCGCCAGAAGATACAGATGGCTAAACAGATATTAATATCTCTGGCAATACATAGCTATCTGCTGGTCAGCTAAGCTATAACCCAGCTCTTTCGCCTTCCTGAAATCCATGCAGCCTCCTTCATAGTCATTAAGGTTAATCCTGGAGACCCCCCTGCTGTAATATGCATCAGCATAATTATTATTAAGTTCAATAGCCTTGTCATAATCAATAATTGCTTCCTTATGTTTTTTTAAATTTCCCCGGGATACTCCCCTGTTAAAATAGTATTCCGCACGATGGGGATCCAGCTCTATTGCTTTATCATAATATTTTATTGATGCCTGAAAATTCTGTTGCATTGACTTGGCTATACCCATTAAGTAATATGCCTGCACATTTTTAGCATCAAGCTTGATAATCCGTTCCAAATCCGATACCGCATTATTCAGCTGCTTGTTATAAATATAGGATAAAGCCCTGTTGTAATAAGAGTTTATTAATTTGTAATCTTTCTCAATGGATTTAGTAAAGTCATTAATAGATGAACCATAATCAGATATATTGGCATAACATACACCCCGGCGATAAACTGCATCCTTATATTCACTATTAATAATTAAGGCCTGGCTGAAATCCTTTATAGCCCCCAAATAATCCTTAAGGTTCATTTTAAGGAATCCGCGGTTATAATATGCTTCGTCATTATCCTTATCAAGAGCAAGGATTTTGTCATAATCTTTTATTGCTCCCCTGAAGTCTTCCAGTACTGACTTTGCCTCAACACTTTTTAAGTATATATCAATATTTTCCCTGTTTATGATCATTGCTTTTTTATAATCGTCAACAGCTCCAAGATAATCCCCCAGGTTTGCCCTGGCAATACCCCTTTGATAGTAGGCTTTCCAATAAGCTGAATCGAGATAAAGTGTAATACTGAAATTTTGAATTGATTCCTGGAATTTACCCTGTTTCATTTTCACCAGTCCCCTATAAAAAGGGGCTTCTGTGAGCAGGCTGTTCAACTTTTGTGCTTTATCGATATATTCAAGAGCCTGAAGGTAATCTTCAAGCTGGTAATAGGTTTTCCCAATGTTTAGGCAGGCATCGGTATTTTTATTATCAAGTTTAAATGCCCTTTTAAAATATACCATAGCTTTATTATAATCTTTCTGCTCAGAAAACTTGAGTCCCTTTTCATTAAAACGGACAGCAATTTTCTCTTTGCTGATGTATAATGTAATTATGGCCACTAATATGATGCATAGAAAAATAAGAGGTATTAATAACTTCCTGTTCATATTAAAATATTTTAAAGATTAAGAATACCATATAATAATTATGTAACATTTATTAATAAAGATAAACAATTTTTTAGCTTTAATTTATCCCCTGATAACTATATTTGCTTATATAAAATTTTTAAATCAAGCATATAGCAGTGAGATCAATAGCATTAACGGGCATCAGGCTAATGAGCCTCAGGGATGTTCCTGCACCGGAGATTAAGGAGATTACCGACGTATTAATAAAAACGAAAAGTGTGGGTATATGCGGTAGTGATATTCATTATTACAGGTTGGGAAAAATAGGCAACCAGGTTGTTAAGTTTCCTTTTACATTAGGGCACGAAGTATCGGGTATGGTTCAGGAAACAGGAGTCGCTGTGAAGAGCTTGAGGCCGGGAGATATGGTGGCAATAGATCCGGCGATGCCATGCTGGCATTGCGACCAGTGCCAGGCAGGCCGGCACCATACATGTAAGAATCTGAAATTTCTGGGTTCCCCCGGCCAGGCAGAAGGTGCATTATCCGAGTACATAGTTATGCCCGAGACCTCCTGCTATAGAGTTCCTGATAATCTTGACACTGATCAGGCTGTTATCTCAGAGCCCCTGGCAATAGGAATTTATTCTGTTAAAAAATCACTTCCCGCAGGTAATAAAAAAATAGGGATACTGGGATTCGGACCTATAGGAATGAGTGTTTTTTTGTCAGCCAGGTATTATAAGTTTAAAGATATTTATGTAACCGACAGAATTAATGAAAGGTTAAATATTGCTGCCCGGATCGGTGTGTCATGGACCGGTAATCCTGATAAAACAGATATAGTAAAAGAAATAATTAATCTGGAACCTCAGCAACTGGATTATGTTTTTGAATGCTGCGGCAAACAGGAAGCAACGGATCAGGCAATTGATTTGCTTAAACCTGGAGGAACATTAATTATTGTCGGCATTCCTGATTTTGATCGCTGGTCTTTCAGTGTAAGCAAATTAAGAAGAAAGGAAATTTCAATACAAAGTATAAGAAGACAGGTTGATTGCACAAAAATGGCACTGGATCTGATAGCAGATAAAAAAATAGATGTCTCTCCTATGATCACACATCATTTTAAATTCGGGGACGCGGAAAAAGCATTCAGAATGGTAGCCAATTATGAGGATGGTGTTATGAAAGCAATAATTGATTTGTAATAATCCATTCACAATCATACTTTTTTATCATATGCGATAAACAAATTTTAACATTTGTTGTTTAAATATTAGTCACTGTTATTAAGGCAGTTAAATTTAATTTTATATTATGATTTCCAAGTACAAGAATTCGCAGGTTGTATATCTTGATGGTGTAACACCTGTAAAAATAAAGCGGGTAATAAAAAGAGACAGGGTATTTGAATACGAACTTAGAGAAACAGGAGAAATAATAACTGAAGAAAGATTAAGCCTCCTTAAAAGATAATCCAGATCCGCGAAATTATTCCTTATTAATAATCATTTGTAATTAAGCCTGTTGTTATTTTATTAATATTGTTTATTATTTTTATAGACATTATTAGCTGTGTTATAAATATAATAATATGAATTATAAAATTTTTAATCATTGTACTTTGCTGACATGTGTAATGGTAACTTATTTGATAATATCATGCAAGTCAGGACGACAGAAAGAACCGGAAAGTAGCAAAGACATGAAATCCGCTGCTAAAGAGAAGATCCCGGGAGTCTGTATATGGGATGGGATGGCAATTCGTGAAAAGCCCTCCAGGAATTCTTCAGTATTTTCAACCTTAAGTCTGGGCGAATCATTTCTGTATATGAATGAAGATGCCATAGATTCTGCATATAAAAACCAGGAATATTTGAATATCCAATTATCGGATGGCTCTGTCGGATGGACTGCCGGATTCGGACTGGTGCTTGATGCCAGGGCAGGAGTGGTTAAGAGCCAGGTTCCTATATATAAACGGCCTGATTTACTGACTATTAGCAGCCAGGAATTTTCTCCTATGGACATAATAGCTATAACTGAAAAAAATGATGACTGGTTTAAGGTGACAGGTGAAAAGAAAAAGCTGGAAGGCTGGATTAAAATGTCATATATTTCACTTAATGAAGAAGATATTGCATTTGCCCTTATAGCAAGAAGGAAGCTGGCTGTTAAAGACGACAAGCCGTTGCCGGAAAAAATTCAAAATATCCTGGATAATAATCCCTATCCTAACTCCATATTTGTAGAAACACTAAGCCAGATAGGCCGGGAGGAAGAAAATAAGAGAAAGCTTGAACAAATTATGAGGGAGCACAGCCGCTCTGATTAAAAGAGAGACAGCGCCCCCCCTATTTCATGTTATTCCTTGACGAACCTTTCAATAACCCGTTTATTATCTGTTTCTATCGATATAAAGTACAATCCCCGGGTTAAAGAGCTGGTATTAAGATTAAAAGATCCTTCATCAAGCTCTTTTATTAAAATGGTTCTGCCAAATACATCATAGACTGTAACTGCAGGTTTATGAAAATCTGATTCAACATAGAGCTCATCTTTAACAGGATTGGGATATATATTGCAATTATTTGTATGAATGACATCAACGCCGGTTCCTAGTGCTGATTCAGGTATGGGTAAAAACTCATGGGTTCCTGGCATGAATGTAATTGTCTGGTCCTTACTTTCCCGGTATAGTCCGTCAAGCTTGTCAACAGCCATGTTCCAGCGTACAAGGTCGTAGAACCTGTGCCCTTCAAGGGCAAGCTCAAGGCGCCTTTCGTGCATAATATCTTCCATGGTGACTGATACCAGTTCTGCCGGATATCCCGTTGAGCCGGAATTCCTGGCTCTTTGCCTTACCATATTGATATAATTTAAAGCCTTAGTGTTATTTCCTGTTTTTATGGCTGCTTCTGCAGCCCACAATATTACATCGGTATACCTGATAACCGGAACATTCATAGGCCCGTCGAAATATGAGATCATGACATCCCAGTATTCTTCCGGCGAGCACTCGAACTTACGGCAGGCTGTGCCTGTTGCCCAGTCCGGTAACACCATTTCATACCAGTCCGGTGACGGTTGTCCCGCATATACTGAATCCCCGGCATAAGCAACTGTAACAGCAAAGCGCGGATCATCAGTTTCATCACCTGATTCTGCTGCAAACTCATCTATAAGGCTCTGTGCCGGCAGATTAAAACCCCAGCCAAGGTACTGCTGGTTAGCTTCTGAATCCATATATAACCTGTTTGTCGTGTAGACAGTCAAATCACAATTGCCATATGGCCTCCACCCATTGCCAACGGTCAGGTTTTTTGCTGCAAATACAGACTCCGGACTGTCGTTACCATCAACTGTGAATATATAACGGTATCCCGGTGTTTCTGAAGGAAATAGGTAGGAGTTATCCCACCATGTGTTATATGTTTCACCATTAATCCCAACAAGATTGTATTCGCCCGAATTAATAACACTCTCAGCATATTGCAGGGCCAGTGCCCATTGTTCCGTTAAACCGTAAAAGCGTGCGTCGCCCGCGTAGTTTTCTGCATAGGAAGACTGAAAAATGTACATTTTCGCCAATAATGCCTGGGCAGCCCCTTTTGTAGCGCGGAATATATTTTCACCGGACAGCTCACTCCTGGAAGGTAAGACAACTATAGCGTCGCTCAGGTCCTGTTCAATCTGTGAGAATACTTCAGCCATAGAGTTTGGTTTCTTATATATTTGGTTGGCCTCATCATAATCATTAAAAAAACTGTTGAGCTTCCAGTCATAAAAACTTGTGCATACCGGTATTGAATCGAATGTTATTGAAAGTTCGAATAGCACCAGGGCCCTTAAGAATTTTGCTTCTGCAATATACTGGTCTTTAACTGCCTCATCCAGTCCGGTACCCGGAGCAAGCTCAATTGCCTTGTCACAAAAATATATAATGTTGTATGCCCTGTACCAGAATAACTTTACTTTTTCATTGGTCGATTGATAGTTCAATAACATTAGATTCTGGAATGGGATTTGATCATTACCACCTGGTTCACCCCCGACTTCACTGTTATCGGAACGGCATTCGCCGATTATCCAGTGAGTTACTGAATATAAATCCCTGCTTGGCAACTCGGTGTAAGCCCTTTCAATATAAAAACTGGCAGTATCTGTGCCAAACTGGGCAAAGATTAACTTGCTGCCAAAGACTAGAATAATAATAAATAATAAGATTTTTTTCATAATTATAGATTTAGGGATAAAACTGGGCCAGCGCCCATATTTTTTTCTTTTAAAGATAAAAAATAAATATAGTCAGGCAAAAATTTATTAATAGAATAGGGACAACATCAAAATATGGGCGCTATCCCTCCTCCGCCTATTCAATTATGATTTTTGTTTTATAGATCTCGCTGGAAGTCCTGATTACCAGAATGTATATTGCTGGTTATCTTCATTATTATATATAATGATCGCTTTATCTTTTACCGGATTCGGGATAACCATGATTTTACCTTCACCTGAAATATCATCTGTCTTTGTCTCAGTCAAATCATTAACGTATATTTTAAGTAATTTGTCATAATACAGATTATACGGTCCGTCATCAACCGCTCTGACACGTATTACAAATTCATTCCTGTTTTCATAATCAAATGTGGTTGCCGACATTAACTGTCTGTCTGCTATTTGAAAGAAATCATTATCACCCGAACCAATGCCCTCAACCAAATAAAATGTGTGATAATCATGCAAATCATTATCCAGTGCAAATAATATACCTACTTCAGTTCCTTCCGGCAGGTTCTCATCAATCCGATCATTACTCAGCAGTATGTCATAGGGCGCCGTATTATTCCTTGTTTTCAGGTATAAATTCGATAATGCATACTCAAATTCCCTCTCATTCCCTTCTACCATTAAACTATATTTAGCAGGCAATTTTATTCCTGCCTGGTAATAAGATGCATCATAAGGTGAACCAGTATCCGGATAAAAAGTATAATATCCTTGGTATTCAATCGAATCTATTAAAACAAGATCTTCAGAATTACTCCCTCTGAATATATAATACCAGTTGAAATCTATCCCCTCATATCTCTCTATTCTCAAAGTAAAGCCTTTATCAGGATCAAAATATCCTGAAATATATGAGTTCTTATGCTGATGATTTACTGCTATACCGGCATGATTCAGGTATTACGATGGTAATTTCGGAAGCCTGGGCATTGGCGCCTTCTTTTGGAATTGAACCGCATTGGACAGTTACGCGGCTAACGGCCTGCTATTACTGTATAACTACATAAATGTTTTTCGGCATAATGACTTTAAAGGATGCAGATTTTCAGTCCTTTGCGTTAAGGATCCCGAATAATATTTATATATTAGAAACTTAATTACTAACCTAAATCAAATTACCATGAAAAAAATCTGCCTGTTATTATCCTGCCTTATTGCTATATCAGCAATAGCACAAGAAACAGATGTAATAATCAGAAAATGCATTGATGAAGGATCTACACCTTTAATTGATGGGACTATTGATGATGTTTGGGATTATGCAGAAGCATATGAAATGTTATTATGGGAAGACAATGAACCATCAATTTATGAAGCATCATGGAAAATGATGTGGAGTGATGAATCTCTTTTTATACTTGTTTCTGTTGATGATGATAATCATTGCGATCAATGGTGTACCGGGTTAACAGACTGGGAGTCTGACAGACTTGAAGTATACCTTGATGTAAATGAGGTATTGTGGGATACTTTAGGGGCGAATCCTGACGCCGGAGGAGGTCCATCTACAGGGCATTACCAGTTTACAGGGCCCTGGCAACAGGATATTGATGAATATTCCGGTGAAGCTAATCAATGGCCAAGTAATAATCCTTATAATTATGGGTATGTTCTTGCCGGTGACTATTTTGATTACGAGTTTGGTATTCCCTGGACGTCCCTTGTAGATTGTACCGGTGTTGCCTTTGCTCCGGCTGATGGAAAATTATTCGGTTTTCAAATCTTAATGACTGACGTTGACGATGATGACGTAAATACAAGAAAATTTCTTGAATGGTGGGATGTAGGTGCCTGGGACAATATGGATAGTGCCGGTGTAATAGAACTTAGCGATGCACCTATTAATACTGGCATTTTTAATTATGAAGCAATAAACACAATTAATGTTTATCCTAATCCGGCAAAAGAATACATTACTATTGATACAGAAACCGGGAAGGCTTTAGAAGTAAAAATTCATAACGCTATTGGACAGGAAGTATTAAGGATCGAGAATTATTATGGAGCAAGAATTTATCTCTCCGGTATTAAAACCGGATTATACTATGTTACTGTATATGATAATAAACATAAATTACTTGGTAAAAATAAATTTACAATTATTAAATAATAATATATAAAATGGGGACAGCGCCCCGGGAACTGTCCCTATTTTAATACAAATGACCCTGTTAATCTTATATCTCTTGAAGAGGAGCCTATATAAACGTTGAATTTACCCGGTTCTGATTTCCAGTCATGAGTATAGATATCGAAATATTTCAAATCACCGGATCTGATAGTAAACGAAATAGCTGTCTCCTCACCTGCTTTTAAAAATACTTTTGCAAATCCCTTTAATTCCTTTAATGGCCGCGGCACACATGATTCGTCGTCACCCAGGTAAAGCTGGACCACCTCTGCCCCGTCCCTGCTGCCGGTATTTTTAATTGTAAAACTCACTGTCACGCTTTCGTCCTCACTAATGTTCTTTGCGGACATCTGAAGATCGCTGTATTCAAAAGTTGTATAGCTCAGCCCGTGTCCGAATGGAAAATAAGGATCAATACCTCTTGTATCGAAATACCTGTAGCCGACAAAAACACCCTCATCATAGTGCACTTTGTCATCTTCACCGGGATAATTACCGTATGCCGGACAGTCTTCCCAGTTCTTAAAAAAGGTAGTGACAAGCTTACCAGAAGGATTGACATTGCCCAGTAGTATATTGGCTATCGCATCACCGCCTTCCTGTCCGGGATACCAGGCCAATACTACCCCCGGGACTTTATCTATCCAGTTGTTCATAAGAATACCCGAGCCGCAGTTCAGGACAATTATAGTATTCGGATTAACATCTGCAACTGCCCTTATAAGTTCTTCCTGGCCCCGTGGCAGTTCCAGTGTCTTACGGTCCCTGCCTTCCGACTCATCATTCATGGCATAACCCATAAACAGAACGGCCATATCTGAAGATTCAGCCAAACGGACTGCCTTCTGAAGGGGGTGTTCCTCAATCTTACGCCACATCAGCCGCATGGTTGCATTGCCCCAGAATTCGGTATATTCGATCTTAATATTTACAGGCTGGTCTTTTTCAAGTTCTACAGCAGCAAATTCGTATAAAGTTTTATTTCGCATGTAGTCCGAGTTGTCAATTGCCAGTTCACCGTTTATAAATAAGCTCGAACCGTTATCACTGCCTGTTGAGAGGGCATAATATCCAGATTCGGTTACAACCAGCCGGCCCTCCCATATTACTGAGAAAAAGTTGGGTTTTAGCCCTTCCGGACCTCCCCTGCCCCAGGAAAAATCAATAATACTGTCAACCTGCTCCTTTACCGGGTCTCCTTCGAATCGCGGATTATCATAATAAGCTCCCACGAGGCCTTGCTTTTCAGCATATCCTTCAGGAGGAATTAAAGATTCAGATGGTACAGGGACAAAGTCTTTTTCATCGAATGTCCCTGACTCGTACTTTATGGTTAAATCTTCCCCTGCCTTTAATGAAAGAGCTTCCAGGGGAGACACTGTATGACAGGGCGTGACATGGCTGCTGCCGCCGCCGCCATACATGAGATTTGCGGCATTGCGCCCAATAACGGCAACAGAATGAATATCATTTTTAACAGGAAGAATGTTATTCTCATTCTTTAAAAGGACTATGCCTTCCTCTGCCACTTTCCTGGCAATTTCGCGGTGTCCGGGAGTGTCACACGCCCCTGTGTCCGGTTCAGTCTGGTCAAAATAGCCCATATGAAACATGGGACGTAGTATGCGCCTTATTTTATCGTCAATCTTTGAAGGTTTGAAAAGTCTCCACCTTAGTGCTTCTTCAATCTCCTTTGGCTTAAAATACCTGTCTGTTGGCATTTCAAGGTCCATGCCTGCATACAGGGCAGGTATGGTGCTATGTACAGCGCCCCAGTCAGACATTACTAATCCCTGGAAGCCCCAGCGGTCTTTCAGGATATCTGTAAGAAGCCAGGTATTGGAACTGCAATGCTGTCCGTTCAGCCTGTTATATGCAGACATCACGGCCCATACTCCTCCCTCCTGCACAGCGGCCCTGAATGCAGGGAGATATATTTCATTTAGCGTACGCTCATCAACTTTCACATCGATGCTGTTTCGTTCATTTTCCTGGTTATTGCAGGCAAAGTGCTTTACAGTAGCAATGACCCTTTCACTTTGAACGCCCCTGATATAATTAACTGCTATGGCAGATGCAAGAAAGGGATCTTCTCCGTAGCTCTCAAAATTGCGGCCTCCGTAAGGTACCCTGTGAATGTTCACACAGGGAGCCAGCAATACATTTTTGTTTTTTGCTTTTGCTTCCTGACCCAGGGTCTGCCCCAGGCTATAAGCAAGATCTATGTTCCAGGTAGATGCTATACATACGGGTGCGGGAAAAGCTGTTGCTTTTTCTGCACGCACACCTGCAGGTCCGTCTGCCATTCTCAGAACGGGTATTCCAAGCCGCTCGTTGGGCCTGGAATCGTAGTT
>CAZOLY010000115.1:0-10765 GCA_964580815.1 uncultured Bacteroidales bacterium | reverse complement strand
GTTTCATGGTTTTTGGCCTCTGTGGTATTGGAAGGTATTTCATTACTGATAATACTTTATGTACCCCCATAATTACATGCAACAAAAATGTTAATAATAAATCTCACCTTTAGAAATGCCCCGGAATTTAGCATAAATTACTTTGACAAGCGTCACGTTATCAAAACAAAAATGGTAAAATAAATAAAGAATAAAAAATTTTAATAATTTAGAACGAAATCAAACTTCTGCTTTTTGAACAACAAGACTGCCATAGTAACCAAAAACCTGGTTAAAAAGTTCGGAGATCTTATGGCCGTTGACCATTTGTCACTTGAAGTGCGTTATGGAGAAGTCTTTGGATTCCTGGGGCCAAACGGCGCAGGTAAAAGTACATCTATCAACATGATATGCAGCCTCACAAGGCCCACGGAAGGAGAAGTATATATAAAAGGGGAAATAGGTCTGTGCCCCCAGGAAATTATTATCTGGCCAAAGCTAACATGCCTCGAACAGCTTATATTTATAGGAGAGATGTATGGAATGGCAGGAAGAACGGCAAAACTGAGGGCCATGGAGCTGCTTGCACAAATGGAGCTGACGGGGAAAAGGAACAAACTGGCACATACCCTGTCAGGAGGTATGCAGAGAAGACTTAATATATGCCTCGCCCTTGTCCATAATCCGGAAATTATTGTCCTTGATGAGCCAGAAGCCGGGTTAGACCCCCAGAGCAGGATCATGGTAAGGGCATTTATTAAGGAAGTGGCCAGGGAAAAGACAGTGATCCTTACCACACATAATATGGATGAAGCAGAAAGGCTGTCCGACCGGGTAGCAATAATTGATAAAGGCAAATTACTGCTGGTCGACACACCCGACAGACTCAAGAAATCAATAGGTGAAGGAGATATACTGGAAATTAAGCTTATTAAAAAAAATGGTCTGGATACCGGCCATGCAGTAAAAATTTTGTCGCCAATAGTCGATAATGTCTCATCTGCCGGCAATATCCTGATAATAAGAACAAAAAATGTCATAGAAAAGATCCAGCTTATAACAAATACACTTAAAACAAATGATTTTCTGACAGGCGAAATAAAAATGCGGGGTAATACACTTGAAGATGTGTTCATCCATTTAACGGGCAGGAGGTTGAGGGAATGAAACTTTTAAGTGTTATCATAAAAAGTCTGAAAGAGCAGATCAGGAGTTTCTGGCTCCTGCTCCTCACCATATCCACTGCCCCCTTTTTTGTTATTGTATATTATCTTATTACACAGAGCTACGAGGTTAAATACGAAGTATTGATTTTAAACAATGATGCGGGAATACAGTCAGACAGCACAATATTGAATCATGGAAACCATCTTGTCAATGTTATTTCCAAAAAAAATAAAGAATCGTCTCTTATTATTACTGAAATCCATAGCAGGCAGGAAGCGGAAAAGAAGCTTAAAAGCAAAAAGGCCGATGTACTGGTGGTCATTCCTGAAAATTTTTCCAGGCAGCTAACAATGACCGAAAAGACGCAACAAATCCACCAGTATGATATTGAATTCGTCGGTGATATTACCAGCCAGAGCTATGTTATCGGCGCAATATGGATTCACGGCTTAATATCTGATTATATAGCGGGATTTACGAATATCAAAGAGCCTTTTAATCTCGTTGAAACAAGCATAGGCGCTTCCGGCAAAAGAAGTGATTTTGAAATTGCCGTTCCGGGATTGCTTGTTTTGTCAATAATCATGCTTATGCTAAGTGCCTCATCTGCAATAGTTGCCGAGGCAGAAAAAAAGACTCTTGTCAGGTTGAAAATATCAAAAATTTCTGCCCTTGAGTTTCTGGGGGGCGTAAGTGTAATACAGGTAATGCTAGGTGTAGCAGGTGTAATATTAACACTGTTAGTGGCCCTGGGCTTTGGATTTAGCTTTGAAGGTTCATTTTTGCCGGTTCTTGTGATCGCTGTTCTTACAAGCCTCTCAATTATTGCGTTCAGCGTGATAATAGCAGCCTTTTCCAAAACTGTCACACAGGTACTTATTGCGGGCAATTTCCCTCTTTTCCTTTTCATGTTTTTTTCGGGTGTTATGTTTCCCTTAAGTACAAACGAGTGGTTTTCAATAGGAGATTACAGCGTATCGATCATTAGCTTGTTATCAGCCTCGCCTGCCGTTTCGGCATTGAATAAAATTTTAATTATGCAGCAGGGATTAGCTGAAGTTATACCTGAAATTATTATGCTGGTATTATTAAGTACTGTTTACTTCCTGATTGGTGTCTGGTTTTACAGGAGAAGGCATATGAGATCGCAGTGATATAAAACTGAGTAAAACCAGGATTCTGAATGCTTTCCGGACTTTATTCAAACAATTTTTTGAAAAACATTTGCATAAATGTCAATTTTATTTTATACAATTGTTTGCAATTAGAAATTATTATTTATATTTCGACGGCTATTTTTCAACAATATAAATTTATATGAAAGACAGGCCAAGCGACAAGTGCAGCTATGGTCTCTGTATGAATATTTATGTGACTTTTAGAAAAAATTACGTCTAAAAAAAGTATTTATTTATATATATATAATAATATTAATAATAATTTATGAAATCATATTAGAAATGAAAAAATTGACGCTGAGCAATTTACTTCAAAAAAAATCAGTCAATAAAGAACCTGAAGGTATTTTAATAGGAAATAGAATTCCAAAAGATTATTTTATTACTAAAGGAACTGGTGAGAGTAATATTACTATTCACGCCGGTTCCTACCATTTGGCGCTTAGAGAAGCAGGTATAGAAATGGTCAATATAATGACATATTCATCAATATTACCAAAGGTAGCTAATAAAATAAACAAACCTGATCATATAGAACACGGCGCCGTAATGGAAACCATTATGGCCGTTTCAAATGGGAATAAGGGAGAAAGGCTTAGTGCCGGCATAATTTATGGATGGTTATATGACCGTGAATCAGGAAATAAATATGGCGGATTGGTTTGTGAGCATAGTGGCAATTTTTCAGAGGAAGAATTAAAAAATAAACTTGAAGCAAGCATAAACGAGCTTTATTACGACGGCTACGAAGACAAATATTCTTTAAAAGATATTGAAATAATTACAAGGAGTTTTGTTCCGGAAAAAGAATATGGCACAGCATTGGTTGCTTTGTGTTTTACGAATTATATTGTACCAAAACTAAACTGAACCGGCAATCCAGGGTATAGTCATAGTTATTGCTGTCTCTGCAACTGGTGATTATAAATCATCCTGTATTATGTTTTTCTTTTAATATTCTTATAGTACAATCTATCAGACAATATGAACTTCGGGGGAATTCCAAATGAACTTACAAGCTTGAATAAAGCGGGAATTGTAATTCTCCCTGTACCTTATGACGCGACAAGTGACTGGATTAAGGGCTCCGATAAAGGACCAAAAGCTATAATTGAAGCCTCCCAAAATCTTGAATTATATGATATTGAAACAGACAGCCAGGTTTATAAGAAAGGAATTCATACCGCAGCCCCGACAAAGGAGCTTTTATCACCTGAAAAACTTGTGAAAGAGGTCTATGAAAATGTAAAATCATTTCTGTCAAAAAAGAAGTATGTAGTAACTATAGGTGGTAATCATACGGTAAGCATAGGTGCTATGAAGGCTTTTACCGAAGAATTTACGGAACTGACTATATTACAACTGGATGCACATGCAGATCTGCGTCAGGATTATAAAAATTCAAAATATAATCACGCCTGTGTTATGGCAAGGGCCAGGGAACTTTGTCCTGTTGTTCAGGTCGGAATCCGAAGCATGAGTGCTGAAGAAAAGTATTACATGGATGAAGAAAGGGTAATCTTTGCGCATGAAACACTCTATAAAGAAAACTGGGAAAAAAGAGCATTAAAACATCTTACAAAAAATGTATATCTGACGCTGGATTTGGATGTTTTTGATACTTCCCTGTTACCTTCTACGGGAACACCTGAGCCCGGTGGAATGCAATATTACCAGGTTCTGCATTTTCTGAAAAAAGTAATTTCAAATTACAACCTTGCAGGATTTGATGTTGTGGAGTTATGCCCTATTGACAATAACAAGGCTCCTGATTTTTTGGCAGCCAAACTTATTTATCAAATATTAAGCTGCAGATTCTCAAAGCAAGAAAAAGGATAATGCATTTTAATAAATTTTTAAAATGATTTAAAATTTTCTGTTATGAATAAGAGAGATTTATTGAAGGAACCTATTGAGCATATTGATATAAAATCCTTTGATTCGACATCTGTTATCGAGGCGATGGGAAAAATGTCTTTCTCAGCACGGGAAACTGCAAATGCAGCAGATATTTACATGAAGATGTTAAGGGATCCCAAATGTACAATTATTCTTACTTTGGCAGGAAGCACAAGTGCTGCAGGCTGTATGCATATTTACTCCGATTTGGTAAGATACAACATGGTTGATGCAATTGTCGCAACAGGTGCCTCAATTGTTGACATGGATTTCTTCGAAGCACTCGGCTTTAGCCACTACAAAGGGCGTAATGATATTTCTGACAGGAGGCTGAGAGAATTCTACATTGACAGAATATATGATACATATATAGATGAGGACGATCTGCAGGAATGTGACCGCACAATAAAGGAAATTGCTGACGAACTGGAGCCAAGGCCTTATTCATCAAGGGAATTTATATGGGAGATGGGAAAGTTTTTATCTGTCTTCTCCGGAAAGGAAAATTCACTGGTACAGAATGCTTTTGAAAATAATGTCCCCGTTTTTTGTCCTGCTTTCTCCGACAGCAGTGCCGGCTTTGGCCTTGTAAAACATCAGTGGTTACGCCCTGAAAAGCACTTAACTATTGATTCCGTCAGGGATTTTCTTGAACTAACAAAAATAAAAATCGAAGCCCCTATAACGGGACTCTTCATCATTGGCGGTGGCGTGCCCAAAAATTTTGCCCAGGATTCTGTTATATGTGCGGAAATTTTGGGCCATCCGGCGCCCATGCATAAATACGCTGTCCAGATTACTGTGGCAGATGTCAGGGATGGTGCATGTTCATCATCAACTTTACAGGAAGCCTGTTCCTGGGGAAAAGTCGATATCCAGCATGAGCAAATGGTTTACGCAGAGGCTACAAGCGTATTGCCCCTTATAGCAAGTTATGCCTATCATAGTAAAGCATGGGAGAAAAGGGCAAAAAAAGAATGGTCAAAGCTGTTCGGCAGCATATATGTGAAACCCACCCCAAAACTGATTTAGCAGCATTGTTTTAAAAAGTACCTTTACCCTTATGCTTTAATAAATGCCACTCCTTTTCCGTTATCGGTGTCACATGAACTCATAATGCTGCTTTCAACAGCCTTATTATTATCAACACCATTACCAAAACTGCCTATCCGCTGTTCAGCAGATTTCAGTATAGATTCCAGCAATTGCGAATAGTCCATCCCCTGAATGTTAGCCATCTTAGCCAAGTGCCCATCCCAGCACCAGCCCGGATTCGGATTGACCTCAAGAAGCCTTGGCTTTCCGGTGCTGTCCAGTCTCCAGTCAAAACGGCAATAATCCCTGCATTCAAGCCTCTCAGATAATTTCATGCAAAATTCTATAATATTTTTTTCAGTCTGAAGAGGTAAATCTGCCGGAATAGACCTTAGTAAATTATAATAAGGAGAATCCTCAAGCCATTTAGCTTCATATCCGCAGATTTTAGGAAACTCCGGGGGTAATAATGAATAATCCTCTTCAATAATATGCAGTACCGTGTATGACTCCGGCGGATTACCTATGATGCCCACCGTTAATTCTTTACCCTGAAGAAATTCTTCAATTAAGATAGGTTTGTCATAACCGAACTGTTCCCTGATTTTTATTATTGCATTATTTAATCCTTCAATGTCATTGGCGACACTTTTTTGTGTTATGCCAAAACTGGAATCTCCAAAATTTGGTTTTGCAATTACAGGGAAATCAATGTTAAGCTCAAATACATTATCCTCGGGCTTGATATAAAAAGCATCGGCAACAGGAATCCCCATCTCTTTGGCAATTCCCCTTATTAGTGATTTATCATAGCAATACGCCAGGCACTGAGGATTGGAGCCTGTATAGGGAATACCCATAGCTTCTAGCAGGGCGGGAATATGAAGCTCTTTTTTAGGATCATTTGAAAACCCCTCATCACAAAGATTAAGAACAATATCGAGATTTGACTTTAACCTGGTGAGCGAGTTAATCAGCAAATTGTGATTGTCAAGATAAATGAAATTATAATCCTCGAGCTTACTCAAGGCAATTTTAAGCTGTGCTATAGTATTAAAATCATCATCATCAAATACTGATAAAGGCTTGACCATATCAGGCTTATTGGGATCACCCATCAGTACTACCACGTTCTTGCGTTTCTTCTGCCTCGATTTAACCGGCGTCCACTCCTTGATAACATCAGCCGTGGTTATTATTCTCTGTTCCATCATCCCCAGATCCTGGTTGCGTTTTGATTCAGGCGATATCCTGTTATGGAAAATAATGTTCCTGAACCTGGTCTTCTCCAGTATCTTTACAAGGCTTTCTTCCGTATAAAGCCTTTCTGCATAAAACTGGTCAACCAGAACACCTTTCTGTATATTGGTAATAACTTCCCTTGATATAAGTCGTTCGTTGTCGCTTGCGAGGGACCTTTCCCTGCAGACAAAATGATTCCTGTCTATCCATTCCCAGCTTCTCGGATTAAAATTACTTTTCAGATAATCACCATCGGCGACATCTATTAAAAACTTCCCCATAGGCTTCAGCACCCTGAATACTTCATTCAGTATCTTTATATCATCTTCGACACTCTCAAAATATCCAAAGCTGTTACCCAGTATCATAACAACATCAAAAGTATCGGTAGGATAAGGAAGTTTTCGTGCATCTCCTTCTTTAAAGTTAACCGACTGGCCCGATATACTATTATTTTGTTTGGCCTTACGAATAAGATAATGAGACCGATCCAGCCCATTTACATTCTTAAACCCTCTCTTTGCCAGCTCTATTGCATGTCTTCCCTGACCGCAGGCTAAATCCAGAATTATATGATCACTGCTAAGATTGAGGATATCTGAAAACAGATCAACCTCCTTGCTTGTTATCTCAGTATCATCTACTACATCAGCATCAGTCTTCAGGTACATGGAATTAAAAATCCTCCTCCACCAGTCCGGTTGAAGGTGATCCTCAAGATTATTTACCGGTCCTAACGTTTTATTGGTATTATTACCATTCTTTCTTTTTTTTGCAGATTGAATATCTATATTTCTCATTTTTTAGGAATATTAATTTTTTATTGTTTAGACGGGGAAAAATAAAATTGTCACAAAATATTTTATGCCTGACAGAAAAAAGTGTCAAAAAATAGAGCAGCCAATTAAAATCCGACATGAATGAAGGAGTCAAATATGTTCTTTTCAGGACCTATAAATGTGACCATAAATCACTTTTTACGTCTAAATTCCAATATTTAGCAAATCTCAATATGCCAAAGGGAATTTCAACAAATAAAAATAAAAATCTGGAAGCATTTATCTATAATAAGCTTGTTCCTGATGAAAAGGTTAAAAATGCCTTCAGGAATTACTTTCCCAAAGCAAAAGATATAGAATGGACTTATAAATCAAATAATATTTATGAAGCCGTTTTCAGTCACCAGGGATATTATAAAAATGCGGACATTTCAACCAGCGGCGAACTTAAAGAGGTAAAAACATTACTGGAAGAAGAGGATCTGCCAAAAAATATTATCCACACGATAGATAATAAATATCACAGAACCTACATAATAAGTTGCATAAGAGTGGAAAATCCGAAACAGGACTTTTATGAAGTTATTTTTGATGCAAAGGATAAGACCCGCTATCTTATGTTATTTGACCACAAAGGGAAAATTTTAAAGAAAGAGTCGCTGTTTGTTGTTAAGTCAGGATTATTAAAATAAAACAGGATACCCCATCCTGTTTAAGATCCACCACATCATCATTATTCTCAAATTCACTGATTTCTTCGATTACTATTTTCTTCCTGTTGGTTTTTTTGATTTATCAATGCAAAAATTGCGATTTTTTTTTTTCGCGGATTTGTTCTGTTGGTTAATATTCTTTAAATAAATGTTTACATCATTTAAAACTCAATTATATACTTTTTATTATTTTTTATATAACTTCGATTATAAAAGAGTATTTAATGAAAAATGGTAAATATGGCCTGACCGAAACAAGTGAATTTTTAGCTTCTGTTATAAGCAGCGCTCCATACGGCATCCTGGCAATTAATAGAGAAGAGGAAATAACAATTGCTAATTACCTTGCAAAGGAATATCTTGATTTGCCTTATAATGTTAAAGAATTACCCGAGAAAAATATTCAGGTTTGCATCAGGCATATACCTAAATTAAAAAATATATTAATCAAAAACCTGAAGAGCAGTAAAAGACAAATTAATGTTGATGCATTCCAGTACGGGAATAAGTTCTTGAATATAAGAGGAAGACCTATTCATGAGGGATACATAATTACAATTGAGAATGTTTCCAGGATGAAAGAAATGGAGGCTGTTGCATTAAACTCAATGCTTGAAGGTCAGGAACAGGAACGTAAAAGAATAGCCAAAGAAATACATGACGGACTGGGACCCATGCTTTCAGCAATAAAGCTGAATCTTGAGTCCATACGGACTGATATCCAAAGTATAGGGCAAAATACCATCTTAAAAAAAATAAAAACCGCATCTTCACTTATTGACGGAGTGGCAACAGACATGAGAAATATATCAAGACGGCTCATGCCAAAGGTGCTTGTTGATTTCGGACTTTCAGCAGCCCTGGAAAACCTGTGCCATCACGTGGCTGAATCCAGTAATTTAAAAGTGAATTTTTATAAATCTGGTTTTACAAAGAGATTTGACGATTTAATTGAACTGGGACTGTTCAGAATCGGCCAGGAACTGATTCATAATGCTATTAAACACGCCAATGCATCCGTGCTGAATGTGCAATTAATTGAGCATCCTGAAAGTATAATATTAATGGTAGAAGATAATGGAAAAGGCTTTGATGAACAGGCTAAAAACCCTAAAAACCGGGGATTAGGATTAATAAATATCGAATCTAGAGCAAAAGCACTGGGAGGTGATTTCTTTATTGATTCTGTTGAAGGGAAAGGTGTGACAGCAACAATAGAAATACCTCTTGAAAATGAACTGAATGCAGATATTGTCAAAACAATGAGTTCACAGATTTTAAACAGGTAGCAAATACTATGTCAGCAAGAATATAATAAGAACTGAAATTAATGAATAAAATAAGAATACTTATAGCCGATGATCATGAGATTTTCCGCGATGGAATAAGGGCATTGCTTGAGAAGGAAAAAAATATTGAAGTTATAGGTGACGCTGCAAATGGAAGTGAGGTTATTAATTTTCTCGAAAATAACGAGGTGGACGTAATTCTTATGGATATAGATATGGGAAATATTAACGGTATTGATGCCACTTTTAACCTGAAGAAAAAATATCCTGAAGTGAATGTTCTTGCTCTTTCAATGTACGGAGAATATAACTATATATTAAAAATGATTGAAGCCGGGGCCAATGGTTACATTCTTAAAAACGCAGGTAAAGAGGAAATGTTGACTGCCATTAATAGTGTGGCAGCAGGAGGCAGTTATTTCAGCCGGGAGGTTTCAATGAGGCTGTTTGAGAACATTAACAAGCTGCAGAAATCCACTGCAAATAAATCTGAAATTCCCCTTACAAACAGAGAAATAGAAATACTGAAACTAATTGCACAGGAATATTCAAATGCAGAAATAGCTGATAAGTTGTTTATTAGTATAAGAACAGTCGATACCCACCGCCGCAATCTTATTGAGAAACTCGGGGTGAAAAACACTGCCGGTCTGGTTAAATATGCAATGAAAAAAGGTCTGATTGATTAATTTTGCTAATTTGAATTATTGTTCTATTTTTACACGCAGTTAAATAATTACTTACCATTAGGCATGACTTACGTGACGAAGCATTTTCTTAAATTATTTATGAAGCTTTTTAATCATTAATTTCGGACATTATATTTTAGTTCCAATGACAGACTGGAACTTTATTATTATAGATTAGTATATAGAACATTTTAAAAATTAAGAACTAATAACACTGAGAATGAAAATAAATATCGCATTTCTCTGTATTATACTGACAATTATTAACGGATTCCGGAACAGCGTAAGTTGCCAGGTAAAGAATGATATAAGGGGTTTTGTGCGTGATGGTGAAAGCGGTGAGGCGCTTCCTTACGCCAGTGTTACTGTTAAGGATACTTATCGTGGGGCTATTACCAGCTCGGACGGATATTTTGTGCTGGTTAATGAACCGGTAGGGCCCTGTATCCTTGTTGTACGATACATAGGATACTATCCTGAAACAGTTGAAGTATATAATTATCCCGATTCAAGCAAGACTCTGGATATTAAAATGAAGCCTACTGTTTTTGAGCTGGAAGGTGCCACTGTTACTTACGACGCAGAAATGCTCGATGTATCGAGCAAAGATATCAGCAGGATAACCATTTCACCGCGCCAGCTCCTTCAATTGCCAAGCATTGGCGAGGTGGATGTATTCAGGTCCATACAGCTTCTGCCAGGGATAACAGGCGCCAGCGACGGGGAATCGGGACTATATGTGCGCGGGGGCACCCCTGATCAGAACCTCGTACTTTTTGACGGGATGACAATATA